>CAYSOD010000070.1:0-12203 GCA_964432385.1 uncultured Rubrivivax sp. | reverse complement strand
ACGGGCGACCGCATCAGCGTGGACGTGCCGGCGCGGCGTATCCACCTGGAAATCGACGATGCCGATTTCGAGCGCCGTCGAGCGGCCTGGCAAGCCCCACCACCGCGCTACGAGCGCGGCTACGGCTGGATGTTCGGCCGCCACATCCTGCAGGCCGACCAGGGCTGCGACTTTGACTTTCTCGAAGCCAGCTTTGGGGCACCGGTGCCTGAGCCAGATATCTTCTGACCGCCCTGAGTGCCTTGACCGCCTTGAATCCGAAGGACTGAAAGGGCCCGCCCATGAATCCGCAAACCCGAGAACGCCTGCTGGGCGTGAGTACCGCCACGCTGTGCACAGCGTTGTTCAAGCGCGGCCTGCGCAACCAGTTCATCCAGGACGTGCGACCGCTGAACCCTGGCTTGCCCAACATGGTGGGTGAGGCATTCACCTTGCGCTACATCCCGGCGCGCGAGGATCTGAATCCGATCTCGGTGTTCCAGGACCGGGCGCACCCGCAGCGCAAGGCGGTGGAGGAGTGCCCGCCCGGGGCCGTGTTCGTGGTGGACAGCCGAAAGGACGCCCGCGCGGCCTCGGCTGGTGCCATCCTGGTGACGCGTTTGATGAAGCGCGGCGTGGCTGGCGTCGTCACCGACGGTGGTTTTCGCGACAGCCCGGAGATCGCCCGCCTGCCCTTCCCTGCTTACCACCACCGCCCCAGCGCCCCTACCAACCTCACGCTGCACCAGGCGCTGGACATCAATGTGCCCATCGGTTGCGGCGACGTGGCCGTGTGGCCGGGCGACGTGATGGTGGGCGATGCCGAAGGCGTGGTGGTCATTCCGGCCCACATGGCCGAAGAGGTGGCGACCGAAGCCGTAGAGATGACGGCTTTCGAAGACTTCGTCACCGAGCGCGTGCAGGCCGGGCAGTCCATCCTGGGCCTGTACCCGCCCACGGACGAGGCCAACCGGCTCGCGTTCGAGACTTGGCGCCGGGACCGCGGCCGCTGAGCGGCCGCGCGTCACGGCTCATCGGTCTCAGCTCTCGGCCGTGAAGCCGATGGCCTTGACGATGGGGCCCCAGCGGTCGGTATCGGTCTTGAGCAGCGCTGCCAGTTCAGCCGGCGTGGAGGACTTGGCTTCCAGCCCCATGACGGCCAGGCCGTCCACCGTTTCCTTGTCGGCCAGGGCGGCCCGCATGGCGGTGTTGGCACGCTGCGCGACATCGGCCGACGCCTTGCCCGGCAGGTAGAAGCCGAACCACTCGCTGAAAGCCATGTCGCGCAGCCCCTGCTCCACCAGCGTAGGGGTGTCGGGTGCGAAGCGGCTGCGGGTGGTGCCGGTTGACGCCAGCAGCCGGCACTTGCCCGCTGCCACGTGCTGGGTGAACTCCCCGATGGGGCCGGACACCGCCTGGATCTGCCCGCCGATCATCTCCAGAATGGCCGGCTGGGTACCGCGGTAAGGCACATGCTTCAAATCCACTGAAGCACTGCGGCCCAGCAGCACGCCGATGAAGTGCGGCACCGAGCCCGCCGCAGGCGAGCCGAAATTGGCCTGCGCAGGGTTCGCCTTGCACCAGGCCAGGAACTCCGCGATGTTGCGCACCGAGGCCGGCACGGCCGGCCCCACGGCAAAACCGAAGTCGAAGGTGCACCCCAGGGTGACGGGCGTCAGGTCGGCCACCGGGTCGTACGGCAGCTTGCGGTAAATGTGCGGGTAGACACCCAGCGGGGACATGGGCGTCTGCAGGATCGTGGTGCCGTCGGGCGCCATGGTGCGCACGCTCTGCACCGCGATCTGGCCGCCCGCGCCGGTGCGGTTTTCCACCACCACGTTACGCCCGTAGCCCGGCGCCAGCTTGGCCGCCACGCGGCGGCAGATCGTGTCGGAAGTGCCCCCAGGCGGAAACCCGGTGATGATCCTGACGGTGTCCAGAGCCGCCTGGGCTCGCAAACTGCTGGCCAGGGAAGGCAGGACAAAGGCGGCTGAGGCCTGCATCAGGCGGCGACGGTCAATGCTCATGGGCAAGGCTCCGGTGGAGGGTTTCTGGGTTGCGGGAACCCGCCGTCCGACACAGGCTGGCAGGGTGGACGGGATGTTATCCATGCCCGCGATCGGCTGTCCATGGTGGAAGTGCGAATCCCCGGTGCTGGCAGCGTCTTGGCAACGCGGGCCGAGCCGCACCCGCGCGACTGTCGTGTTCTTGCCATGGTCAGGCTCCTTCCTGAGGACTACAAGATCGTTCCTTCACAGGAGAATCCCGGTGATCAAGGCACGTCCCTTCGACTACCCCTACGACGGCAGGCTCGACCCCGCGCGGACGGCGGTGCTCGCCATCGACCTGCAGGTCGAATTCCTGTCCAGCGACGGCTACTTCGCGCACAAGGGCTACGACCCCGCACCGCTGCGCGCGGTGATCGAGCCGGTCAAACGCCTGACCGACGCTGCGCGCGATGCGGGCTGCCTGGTGATCTGGACGCGCCAGGGCTACCGCGCCGACCTGGCCGATGCCAGCGATTACGACCACTGGCGCGCCAGGCGCGCGGGCATCGACCTCAAACGCGGCGACGTGGGCTCGGTGCTGCGCGGCAGCCCTGGCTACGACATCGTGCCCGAACTCACACCACCGCCCGGCGACGTCATCGTCGACAAGACCGCCAACGGCGCCTTCTACCAGACCGACCTCGAACTCGTGCTGCGCGCGCAGGGCATCACCCACCTGATCTTCTCTGGGTGCACGACCGACGTCTGCGTGCACACCACGCTGCGCGAGGCCGTGGACCGCAAGTACCAGTGCCTGCTGGTGCAGGATGCCTGTGCCAGCGCAGACGCCTATGCGCACGCCGCAGCGCTGCACATGGTCACGGTGGAGGACGGCGTCTTTGGCGTGCTGGCCACACTGGACGACGTGCTCCGCGGCCTTGCGGCGTGCCGGGCAGGCGAGGGCTGATGCAGCGAAGCACCGAGCCGATGCAGGGGCTCGCCAGCCCAGGAAGCCTGTACAGCCGCAGGCAGGCCTTCGCCGTGGTCACGGCGATGGTGCTGGTCACGCTCGGCCTGAACCTGTCGACACTGCCGATGAACCTGATGGTGGACCCGATCCGCAAGACCCTGGGTATCAGCGACGTGCAGATCAGCCTGCTGCTCGGCGCGGTCGGGGCGGTACCGTTCGTCGTGATGAGCCTCGTGGGCGGCTGGCTCACCGACCGGATGTCCAGACGGTTGCTGCTGATCGCGGCCATTGCCACGTGGACCCTGGGCGCGGCGCTGTGCGCGACGGCCGGCAGCTACGAGACCCTCCTGGCCGGTCGCGCGCTGATCCACGTCGGCGCGGGCCTGAAGATGCCAGTGGCGATGACCTGGATCAACGATGCCTTCCCGCCCCAGCAGCGCGGCCGGGCCGTGGGGGCGTTCTTCGTCATTCTTGGCACGGCGCCTTCGCTGTGCGTCGCGCTGTCCGGCATGGCGCAGCGCGCGGCCGAGAGCGGCGCCTTTGCCGCATTGTCGGCCGTCGTCGGCCCCGAGCCCTGGCGTGCGGCGACGCTGGTGCTGGCGGCCCCGGGCCTCCTGAGCCTGCTTGCGGTCCTGGGTCTTCCGGACCGGCGCGGTGCCCAGGCCTCTGAGGCCGAAGGCGCCGGCGTGACGAAGACTGCGGCGCTGCCTCTGGGCCTGCTGGTCACCCTGGCCACCGCGGCGGCCCTCATCATCATGGTCGACGGCGCCAACCTGGCCTGGATGGCGACGGTCTTCACGCGCGACTACGGCTATGACGCGCAGCAGGCCGGGTTCACCTTCGGCCTGGTGACGCTGCTGGCAGGCAGCCTGGGTCCGCTGATCGGAGGCTGGCTGGCCGATACGCTGTATCGCCGCCACGGTGCGGTGGGGCGGGTCTGGCTTGCCGCAGCCGCCTGCCTGTGCTGCGTGCCGCTTCTGGCGGTGTACGTGGTGAAGGCCCCAGTCTGGCTGACGCTCGCGCTGACGCTCAACGGGATCTGCACCATGGCCGCCCTGGCAACCACCTACGTCAACGCGCAGGCCCTTCTGCCCGACCGCCTGCGCGGGCTGGGCACGGGGATGATCTCCGCCGCCACGGCGATCGTGGGCTCCGCAGGTCCGACCTTGGTGGCACTGTCCGCGGAGCATCTGCTGACCGGGCCGATGGCGCTGGCCCGGTCGATCGCGCTGGTGGGGGCTTGCGGCTGCCTGCTGGCGGGGTGGATCCTGGTCGCAGGCGCCCTGAGGTTGCACCGTTCAACTGCCGGAGCGCACGGCAGCGCCTGAGGGCCAAGCGGCGAGCGGGGTCAACCCGCCGTCAAGGTGCGCAGGAAGCGGTCGAACAACTGCGCCTGGGAGTGAACGCCCATCTTGGCGTAGATGTTGCGTTTGTGGTTGGTCACCGTGCCTTCCTCGATTTCCAGGACGCCGGCGATGGACTTGGCTGAGTGGCCCTTGAGCATCAGTTCGATGATGTCGGTCTCCCGGGGAGTGATCTCGCCAGGCTGCATCAGGCGGATCTGCTCGCGCAGGTCGAAGCCTGCCCGCGGTAGCGGCGCTGCGCCGCGCTGGTCGTCGCGCCAGGCGCAGTGCCGCTCGACAAAGGCGCTAACGAGAGGCTCGACATCAGCAAATCGCGAGCACTCCTCCTGGTCGAAGGCTCGCAGGGGGGCCTCGCGTTCCACGAACACATGCACGCACGAGCCTGAAGGCAGCGGCACCACGAAGCGCATCTCGTCGACCACGCCCGTGGCCTGGTAGTGACGCAGGAAGTACTCGGATTGCCGGAAGTCCTCCGGTGCGATGTCGTCCATGCGCACCAGACCGGCCCGGCCATCGCCCCCCGCACGCCAGAACGGGTCCAGCAAGTACAGGCCACCGCAGTACTGCGCCATGTGCGACAGCATGTAGTTGTGCTCGTAGTTGCAGTCGACCAGCGCGGGCTGGCGATCGGGCGCGAACTCGAAGACGATGAAGTTGCTCACGGGGGCCAGCGCACCCAGGAAGCGGTGCAACTCTCTGAAGGCATCAGCGTGCTGATACGCACGCAACAGACGCGCCGAATGAGTCGACAGCCAGGCAAGCGGGCGATCCACGGGCTCGGGGGTGAAGACAGTGGTGCGCATGGCTCTTGCGACTGTATGACAGCCGCGAAGCTGGCCTGCTCGTGAGGGCGCGTCAGCGTCCTTCAGGGCCGGTCAGGGTTGGGCGAGGGCCTGGCGCAGCCGCACCAGGTGTCCCTCGATCACCGCCTGGGTCGCCGAGACGTAGCCATCGCGCAAGGCCCGCGTCGCCGGCCAATCCATGTCGGGCTGCGGCAGGTCCAACCAGAACAGGTTCAGCTCCAGCAGGCAGCCCGCGGGAACCGGCTGCAGGCGCCAGTCGACAAAGGCCGTCGTCGCCGCCTCGGCCAGGGTCTCCAGCCGCAGCACCAACCGGCAATGCGGCTGCAGGTGCAGGATCTCCTCCAGCCGCATGTGCAGGCTGCCGTCGTCTGCGCGACTGGTGAAGTGCGCCCGCTCACCCGCTGCCCCCTGCACGCCATCGATGACGGCCTTGCCGGCGAAGCCCGGCATCCAGGCGGTACGGTCCAGCAGCAGGGCCCACACCTGCTCGCACGACGCGTTCAGCTCGGTGCTCGCCACATTGAAGGCACCGAAGTTGCGCGCGCCCAGGCTGGGCGGGAGTCCCAAAACGGGCGGTGCAGTCGTCATGGCGCGGTGTCCTTCATCGCGGCCATCCATCGCCCGATCTGCCCGTGCAGCACCGGCAAGGGATAGCCGCCATTGACCAGCAAGGCGTCGTGGAAGCCCCGAACGTCGAAGGCTGCACCCAGGCCTTCATGGGCGTCCTGGCGCAGACGCTCAATGTCGATATGGCCCAGTTCGTAGGCCAGCGCCTGCGCAGGAATGTCGGTGGCGTACCGCAGCAGTTCGCTGTCGATCACCGACGGGCTCTCGATGGTGCGGGACTGCATGAACGCCCGCGCCTGCTCAAGGGTCCAGCCCAGCGCGTTCAGGCCGGTGTCGACCACCAGCCGCGCGGCCATGAAGCTCTGCATCTGGGCGTGGCCGTAGAGGTCGAAGCCGGTGATCGCGCCCATCTCGCAGGCCAGCCCGGAGGCGTAGACGGCCCACCCCTCGATGGTGGCCGTGGAGAAGAGGAACCTCTGCAGCGGATGCACCACGGGCGCCTGATCTTGCAGGGACAGTTGCAGGTGATGCCCAGGCAGCAGCTCGTGGCAGATCAGGTCAGCCGCGCCAATCAGCGAACGGCCGCCCGGGTCGGAGCCGTTGTAGCGGTAGCGTCCCACGGGGTCGGCAGGGGTGGCGCGCTGGAAATAGCCGAAGGTCATGCCCGCCTCGATGGCGGGGTCGGCCCTCGTGACGGCCCAGGGAGTAGCGGGCAGACGTCCGAACCACTGAGGCAGCAAGGGCTCCACGCGCTGCACATGGGCGACGAAGCGGGCTTCGATGTCGGCAGGGGTGGCGGCCCTCCAGCGCGAATCGGTCTGCACGAACCGGTCGAAGTCGTCGGCCGACATGCCGGGCATCAGCTGCCCGCGCAGCGCGGCCTTTTCGCCGTCGAGTCGGTCCAGGACGTCCAGGCCGATGCGGTGGAGCGCCTGCGGATCGAGGGCGCTGTCGGTGTGGCGGCGCGCGAGGTGCCGATAGCAGGCCTCGCCATCCAGGTACTGGTGCAGTCCCACGCCCGCCGGGGCGCGCCTGGCGCAGTCCTCACCCAACAGGTCCAGCAACTGTCGCAGAGGCGGCAGCAGATCCCCCTGCACGGCGGCGGCCAGCGCATCGAGCAGGCGGTGGCGCGTGGCGGGTGCCAGCAGCGCCAGGCGCGTCTCGTTCGGGGTCACCACCACCGGAACAGTGCGGATCACGCTTTGCAGCACCGCGCGTGCGGCTGGCAGGGCGGCGGCCGACGGGTGGATCCCCTGCGCCTGCTGGCGGGCGGTGTGCGCAAGCATCTCCCTGGCCAGCCGCGCATAGTCACGCACCAGGTCGACGTAGGCCTCGGCCTCGGCCGCAGTCGACAAGGGGTGAGCACTCAGCGCCTGCTGGGCCTCGGCATGCAGGTCGCCGCCCGTGTAGGGCGCGACCACGAAGTCCAGGTGCCGAAAGGCCGCGCCCTCGGCCCGGTGGCCCAGGTCGTTCACCAGGGCGAGTCGAAAGCTCTCCTGCTCGGCGCTGAGCTCTTCGGCTCGAAGGGCAGCCAGGTGCATCCGGGCCTGGTCGAAGAACGCCGCGTCTGCGTGCAGCCGCTCGGGGTCCAGCGTGGCCAACCTGCGCACCGGAGCACCGCAGCCCAGGGCCAGTGCCGGCTCCACCGCCTCGCGCCGGGCGAGCACCGCATCAGCGGTCGCGATCAACTGCGCCAGGGCGCTCATGCAAGGGCCTCGTCGAAGAAGTCGCGCAGGGCGCGTTGGTGGAAGCGCCGGGCGGTGCCCTCGAAAACGTGTTCCTGCTCGGCGAAGACCAGGGTCTGGTGCGCAATGTCAGCCTTCACCAGCAACTGCGACATGCGCTGCAGGTTCCACTGCTGCGGCGAGTCCAGCGTGCCGGCCATGAGCAGCACGCGGGCCCGCTTATCGATCCGCTGGGGCAGCGCCCAAGGCTCGGCGCTCCGGTAGGGCCCGGGGTCGTCCTGCGGCAGGCCCAGGTAGGGCTCGGAGATCAGGCCGCCATACGGGTCGAAGCCCGGCACCGTGCAGGCGGCGGCGCGGTAGAGGTCAGGTGCGGACGCCAGGAGGTGCAGGGCGAAGGTCGCGCCCCAGGACCGGCCGAGCACGCCCATGCGCTGCGGGTCGATCCAGGCGTGCCGGGCCAGCAGCTGGCGCAGCGCCCCGGCCTGATCGGCGACCACGTGGTCGACGAAGCTGCGCCAGACCACGTCCTGGAAGGCCTTGGACCGCTGCGGCGTGCCGCGCGCGTCCAGCACCAGCACGAGGTAGCCCGCATCGGCCAGGGCGTGGTGGAGGATGTCGTTGTCACTGCGCGGCGCGAAAGCCTTGGGGGCGATGCGCAACTGCGGCCCGCCGTAGACCCAGTGCAGCAAGGGATAGCGCCGGGCCGGGTCGAAGCCCGGGGGCCGAAACAGCACGCCGTGCAGGAGCGTCTTGCCGTCGGCGGCGGTGACGACGACTTCCTCCGGCGCTGTCCATTGGGGGCCCAGCAGCTTGCTGAGGTCCGCCAGATCCAACTCGGCAAGGCGGCTGCCGTCCGCACGGCGCAGCACGCTGCGGGGCGCCACGGCAGGCGTCGAGAAGGTATCGACGAAGTGCGACCCATCGGGTGAGAACACGGCCTCGTGCTCGCCATCGCCGGCACTCAATCGCTGCACCGGGCCGCCTGCCAGGGGCACGCAGTACAGATGCAGGTCGTAGGGGCGCGCGCCGTCCTCGCAGGCGCGAAACCAGACCCGCTCGCTGTCGAAGCGCACGATGTCCTGCACCACCATCGCGCCCCGCGTCAGCAGCAACAGCGGCGCGTCGGGGCCGGCGTCGAGTTCGCCCAGGTAGAGGTGGTTCCAGCCCTCGCGCTCGGACTGCCAGAGATAGCGCCGGCCGGGGAGCAGGTCGCAGCCGGTGGGCCCGGGCCAGATGATGGAGTCCAGTCGCAGGAAGGTCGCGCACTGCTCGCGAAGCACTGGCCGGGCACGGCCGCTGGCAGCATCCACCAGGAAAAGCTCCGCCCGGTCCAGCACCCGCGACAGCCGCAACAGCACCACCGCGCTGGCGTCGGGCAGCCAGCCCACCAGGCGCAGGAAGTGGTCGCCCATCTCGCCCAGGTCGATGCGGCGCGCCGGGCCGCCGTCGGCGGGCACCAGATGGGGCAGCGCGATGTCGATGGGTTCGCCGGCCCGCTGCACGCGGGGGCGATCCATGCGGACGATGCCGTCGGGGCGATCGAAGCGCGTGCGCACGTCGCGCCACACGCCGCGCCGGTCCATCTGCGTGGCCAGCAGCCAGCGTCCGTCGGGCGACCAGGGGTCGACGCCGACGGTCTCCAAGTCCCAGGCGAGATCTTGCGTCGCGCCGGTCGTCAGCGTGCGATCGGGCTGCCCGACCGCGCTGCGCAGATGCAGTTCGCCGCCTTGCAGGCCGGCAAACCATCGCCCGTCTGGCGATGGCGCTTCGGGCACCGGGAACTCCGGCACCAGGTAGAGCTCGCGTGCGAAGGTTCGAGGTGCGGAAGTTGCGGCGCCCTCAGGCCATGCCGGCTCAACCCCCATCAGGGGCTCTCCGGTGCCTACCCTGCAGACCCGCTGTTGCTGGCCTTGGCCGGCAAACCACCTCAGTTCAAGCCCATCTGCGGACCACCGGAACCCCGGCTTGCATGCGTGGCGCAGGGCCTCAAACCGGTCCAGTGCAGCGTAGAAAGCTTGCGGGTCTCGCAGGGGCATGCTGTGGGGAGCCGGGGCCCGGTCTAGAACCGGGTCCCAAGCCGGACCTCGATCGTCCGAGCAGGCGCGAAGCTCTGCAAGTCGTAGAAGCCCCCGTAGTAGAGCCGGTTGGACTGGTACAGCTTGTCGTTCAAGTTACGTCCGATGAGCGACACATAGGTCTTGCCGCCGGCCAACGCGTACCGCAGGTTGGCGTTGACCAGGGTCACCGGCCCCTCGCGCTCCTTGGCGGTGTCGAGGAATGCCGGGAAGATCACGGTGCTCTGGTGATTGACCTCGGCCCTCATCGTCAACATGCCGCCGCCCAGGGCCATGCGGTACTCGGCGCCTGCGGTTGCCGACACCTTGGGCGCCATCGGCATCGGCGATCCGCTCATGTTGACCTTCGTGTAGGGTGAGATGTAGTTCTTCAGCGCGCTGTCGACGTAGGCGGCATTCAGGTCCAGCGTCAGGTCGCGAGAGGGCCGCGCCACGAGGGTGAACTCTGCGCCCTGTATGGCGGCCTTCGACACATTGGAGACCGCCGTCTGGTTGGTGGTCGTGTTCAAGGTACGGAGCTGAAGGTCCGAGTAGTCGTAGTAGAAGGCTGCCGCGTCCAGCTCGATGCGCCCACCGGCCGCACTCATCTTGGTACCGATTTCGTAGGCCTTGATCTTCTCCGGCTGGTACGCGGCTACCGGCGGGCTGGGGTTGAAGCCGCCGCTCTTGAAGCCGGTGGTGGCGCTGGCGTAGACCATCGCGTTCTTGTCCAGGCGATGCTGCAGCAGCACCTTGGGTGTGAAGCGACTGGCACTGATGTCGATGTTCCCGGAGAACGGGACGAGCTGGAAGGTAGCGAAGTCCAGCAGGCCCCCGGTGGAGCTCCCGCGCTGGCTCTCGCGGGTCTGGCGTGCGCCCACCAGCAGCGCGGTCTTGTCGGTGAACTGCCACGTCACCTCGCCGAAGGCGGCCACGTTGCGCGATGTCGACTGGTAGTCGTTCTGTAACCAGGTAAAGGGAGTCAGGTCATCTGGGTAATAGTTCGAGTCCTCGGTCAGGATATCGCCCGATGTCCGCTCCCGCGAGAAGTACAGGCCCGAAGTCCAGCTCAGGCGGGAGCCCAGCTTTCCGCTGAGCTGGAACTCCTGCGACACGAAGGTGGAGCGGTCGGAGCCTTTGGAGTTCTCGATGAACCCGCCGACTCCGTCGGCATCGATCGCGTACCGGCCTCGGTAGCCCACATACCCGGTGATGGACTTGAACTCCAGGTTGTTGCCCAGGCCCGCGCTGAGCGCGGCCGAGACGATGGTGCCGCGCTTGGAGACGTCCATGGGCGTGTCCAGCCGGATGCGCCGCTCGGAATCGCGTTGCGGCGCCCCGGACTGGAAGACGTAGGCGTTCTTGGTGACCGGGTTGTGGCTGGCGCCGTAACCTTGATTGCCGCCGTCGTCCGAACCCTGGACCATGAGCTTGAGCTGCACCGCCGGCGCGAGCATGAAAACGCCTTTGAGCCGCACGGCCGAGAAGTCGCGCGCATCGACATCCCCGCCGCCGCCAATGTTCTGGGTGTAGCCGTCGTCCTTGGTGCGCACCGCGGTCACGCGCACACCCTGGCCCTCACCGAGCTGGACATTGAAGCCGGCTTGGGCGCGCTTGAGCCCGAAGGAGCCGGCACCCAGGAACCCGTCGAAGGTGGAGCCCGCGCGCGGGTCGCGCGTCAGGTAGTTGACGACGCCCGCCGTCGCGTTGCGGCCGTACAGCGTGCCCTCGGGGCCCTTGAGCACCTCGACGCGGTCCAGGTCGAAGACCTCCGACAGCGCCAGCACCGGGCGGGGCAGGTAGACGCCGTCCAGGTGCACCGCCGAAGACGGCGTGCCACCCCGCTCGTTGGCGTTGTTGCTCACGCCACGGATGGCGAGGTTGGACACGCCCACGCTGTTGACCACCTTCAGACCCGGGATGCGGAACTGCAGTTCCTCGAGTTGCGTGACGCCGGAGTTCTCCAGCGCGGCGCCGGAGATGACGTTCAGCGACTGCGGCACGTCCTGCCCGCGTTCCTCGCGCTTGCGGGCGGTGACGGTGACGGTCTGGGTGGATGCCGAATCTTCAGCAGCGGCAGCGGCGGCGGCAGGCGCCGCCGGCGCCGTAGCGCTCTGGGCCCAGGCCGCGAGCACGGGAGCGAAGGCCGTCATGGCACACACCAGGCGTGCGGCCCGTGCCACGGCGGATGCAGAGTGCTGGGTCTGGAAGGCGTGTGTCATGGCAACTGTCCCCTCGTTGGTCGGATTGGTCGTGCCGGTGCAACCGGCGGTCCTGCCAGCGTAGACAAGGCCGGATCGCCGTGCCATATCAAGAACGTGCTACGGCGCGGGCCGTCGGCCGGCCGACGCAGTTCACACATCGATCCGGTCAAACACGAGCCGGCGCACGCGGTCCGTGGTCCACGCGATCTGGTCCACGCTCGGCGCGTCGGGGTCGAAGCGCCAGAGGGCGCCGCCGGGAAGATCGTCCAGCCAAGCCCGCAGCAGCCCCGGGGCGACCGGCGCGGCACCGGCCACCCGGCGTTCCGGGCCGTCCAGACGGTGCACCGACAGGCGGTCGCCTTCGGCGATGAAGCGCAGGGTCACGCTGGCCTCATCGCAGCGGTAGGCACCTGCCAGCTGCGCCGCGACCTCGGCAACAGTGGGCGGCGGGGCATCGAGTCGCACGGCGGTGCGCCAGGCGCCGGATTCGCCGATTGCGATCGCGGCCACGCCGCGGCCGTCTCGGGCCACCATCCCGAGGTGCAAGGCCCGGTCGCCCTGGCCGACGGTGAAGGGCAGCAGTCCGCCG
>CAYSOD010000069.1:0-12304 GCA_964432385.1 uncultured Rubrivivax sp. | reverse complement strand
CAAGGGCGGCAGCTGGGGTGGATTTGCGCTGAACCAGTTGCAGTTCCTGGCCGGCGGCATCGTCGCCAGCATCCTCATCGCCTATGTCTACTTCAAGACCGGTGGCAGCGTCTGGGCGGCCATCCTCACGCACAACATCAGCAATGAATTCGCGGTCGGCCTGACGATCTTCACGAAGTCTCAGTTGCAGATTGCCGGGGTGGCGATGGACGTCGATACGCCGTTCAAGGTGGCCATCGCAGTGCTCATCGTGGCCACCACGGGTACCCAGTTGGGGCGGCGGCGTGAAGGCACCTGAAGACCTTGTGCAGGCCCAAATCGAGGCCTACAACGCTCAAGACATCGAGGCCTTCCTCGCCTGCTACCACCCCGAGTGCGAATTCGTGCCCTGGAACGGCGAGGTGGACCTGCGCGGGCACGCTGCATTTCGCGAGGCTTACTCGCAGCTGTGGCGCCGCTCGCCCCAGCTGCAAGCGCGCATCCTGCAGCGCATCGTGGTGGGCCGCCACGTGATCGATCTGGAGCTCATGCTGCACCACGTGGCTGGGCCCCGCGACCCGCTGGTGGTGATCTACGAGACCGAGGGCGCGTACATCCGCCGCGTGCACGTGCTGACGAACAAGGACTGAAGCAAGGCGCTGAACAGCGCCCGCCGCGCATCAGCACGGCCACGGTTCGCGATATGCGCGCGTGGTCACCGGTCGCCGTTGCCGCGGCAGCGGCGGGCCTTCACAGCCGGTAGCGCCGCAGCACCCACGCGCCCGCCACAACAAAAGCCGCCGGTACGAGCGAAAACGCCAGCCCGGCGCCGACCAGCGCCGCAGGGGGCTGCAGGGCCACGCCATCGGCAGACGGCACGAATCCCGACACACTCAAGACGGCCGCCGTGATCAGGGGCCCCAGTGCAAGGCCAGCCTTTTCGCCGGCGATGAAGAGGCCCGTGAAGCTGCCCTCGCGCCGCAGGCCACTGCGCTGCGCATCGCGCTCGATGACGTCGGTGAGCATTGAGAAGGGCAGCAACTGCGTGCCGGCAAAGCCGACGCCCGCCACGGCGCACAGCGCATAGAACAGTTGTGGCGGCGAGGCGCGGTCGATGACTGCCATCAGGGCCAGTGCCGCGCCGAACACCAGCGCCGCGGCGATGGCGCAGCCGGGCTTGCCGAAGCGGCGGGCCGCCGCCACCCACAGCGGCATGGCTGCGATCGCCGCCAGCAACAGGCAGCCGAAGACCAGACCCACCGTGTCAGGCTTGCCGCCCAGCACGTGAACGCAGAAGTAGGGTGCGGCGGCGGCCATGGCGCCATTGCCAGCCAGCACAAGGACATAGGCCAGCAACAGCACGAAGTAGGGCCGGTTGGCCAGCGCCAGGCGCAACTGCTCGCTCGCGGGCATCGTGTGGGCGCTGGCCGGGCGTAGCGGGAAGCTGCGTGCGCTGACCGCCGTGGTCAGCATCGCCAGCGCGATCATCACCGCGAGCGCCGCGCCCATCGTGCGGTATCCCTCGCGGCCGCCACCGGCGGCCTGCACCACCATCGGTCCGGCCACAGCCCCTGCGATGGTGCCCAGCAACACGAATCCCATGCGCCAGGACATGATCACGGTGCGCTCATGCGGGTCGTCGCTCATCTCTGCCGGCATGGCCGCATAGGGTACGGCGAAGAGTGCGTAGGCACTCATGCCGACAAAGAAGACGATCCCCACCCACAGCGCGCGTGCTTGGGCCGAGCCCAGGTCAGGCACGCTGAACAGGGCAAAGAAGGCAACCGCCGAGATTGTGCCGCCCACAAGCAGGTAGGGCTGACGGCGGCCCCAGCGGCTGCGGGTGCGGTCGGAGGCGACACCGACCAAGGGGTCGAAAACCACGTCCCAGAACTTCGGGATGAACAGCACCACACCGGCCATGGCCGCTGCAATGCCCAGCGTGTCGGTCATGAAGAACAGCAGCAGGACGCCGGTGACCGACGAGAACAGCCCCGTTCCCACCGACCCCGCGGCGTACAGCAGCAGCGGCCCGCGCTTCAGCGTCGCGCCTCTGGGGGCAGGGTGGCCAGCGCGGCGTCCAGCCCGGCCGCCAGCTTGTCGACGATCTCGCCGACCTGCGCGTCGTCGATGATGAAGGGCGGCGCCAGCAGGATGTGGTCGCCGTTCATGCCGTCGGCGGTGCCGCCCATCGGATAGCAGATCAGTCCGCGGTCCATGGCCTCGCGCTGCACGCTGCCCCACAGCATCAATTGCGGGTCGAAGGTGGCCTTGGTTTCGCGGTTGCGCACGAGTTCCAGGCCCAGCAGCAAGCCGCGGCCGCGGATGTCGCCGACATGCGGGTGGTTGGCGAACCGCTCTGCCAGGGCCGCGCGCAGCCGCAGGCCCATCGTTTGCACGCGTTCGAGTAGCTGACGTTCGCGGATGGCCGTGATGACGGCCAGGGCCGCTGCACACGGTGTGGCACTGGCGTTGTAGGTGTGCCCGTGTATGAAGTAGCCGCGCTTGTCGGCAATGGTGTCGAAGACCCGGCCTGAGACGACGATGGCCGAGATCGGCTGATAGCCCGCGCCCAGGCCCTTGGCAAGTGTCACGATGTCGGGCGTAACGCCGTCCTGTTCGATAGACAGGTAAGTACCTGTACGACCTGCGCCTGTCAGGATTTCGTCGGCGATGAAAAGGATGCCGTAGCGGTCGAGCACGGTCTTCATGGCCTTGAAGTAGCCGGGCAGTGCTGGCACGGCACCATTCGTGGCACCAACCACGGGCTCGGCGACGAAGGCCGCCACCGTGTGGGGCCCGACACGCTGGATGGTGGACTCAAGTTCCTGCGCAAGCCGTGCCACATAGGCTTCATCGGCCTCACCGGGGTGCTGATCACGGTAAGCGTAGCAGGGTGAAACGAAGTCGGCGGGCATCAGCACGTCTTCGAAAAGCATGCGGCGGATGACATTGCCCGACACGGCCAGGCCGCCCATTGCGCAGCCGTGATAGCTCTGGCGGCGGGCGATGAAGCGGCGGCGTGTACTCTGGCCGTTGTCCAGGTGGAACTGCAGTGCCATCTTCAGCGCGCCGTCTATGGACTCACTGCCACCGGAGCCGAAAAAGACCCAGTCGAGCCCCTTGGGCATCATCTCGACCAGCGCGTCAGCCAGGCGTTCCGATGCCTCGGTGGTGAAGTAGGCGTTGTAGACGTAGGCCAACTCGTGCGCCTGCTTCGCGATGGCATCGGCCACGCCGATGTCGCTGTAGCCCAGGCTGGAAACACCGGCGCCGCTCGCGGCGTCGAGGTAGCGTTTGCCGCTGCTGTCGACGATATAGGGTCCCTCGCCGCGTACGGCCACCGGGTAGGGCTTGCGCATGTAGCGCTGGAAGACATGGCTCATGATTCGGCCTTCATTTGGAGCCTCAGGGTCTTTTTGTCCAGCTTGCCCAGCGCCGTCATGGGCAGTGAATCGACAAAGCGCACCGACTTGGGCGCCTGCATGGCCCCTTTGCGCTCACGCACCGCTGCAATCAGCGCCTGGGCGTCCAACTCCACACCGGCTTTCGGCACGACCAGCGCGGTGACGGCCTCGCCCCAACGCTCGTCCGGCAGACCGACCACGGCCACCTGGGCGACGCCCGGCATGGCGGCGATGACGTCCTCCAGCTCACGAGGAAAGACGTTGAGTCCACCGCTGATGATCATGTCCTTCTTGCGGTCGACGATGTAGAGATAGCCGTCGGCGTCAAATCGCCCCATGTCACCGGTGTGCAGCCAGCCGCCTGCCAGTGCCGCGTTGGTTTCCTCGGGCCGCTTCCAGTAGCCGGCCATCACGTGGGGGCCTCGGACACAGATCTCGCCCACTTCTGCGCTGGGTACGGGCTGCAGCTGTTCGTCCAGCAAGGCCACGTCGATGTCGGCAAAGGGCACGCCGCAGGACGCCAGCCGCTCGGGGTGTTGCAGGTCATGTTGCTGTTTGCCCAGCCACGCAATGCAGGTCGGGGCCTCGCTCTGTCCATAGAGCTGCATGAAGACCGGCCCGAAGGTATCCAGCCCCTCGGCCAGACGCGAAGGCAGCATTGGCGCCGCACCATAGAAGATGGTCTTGAGCGAAGACAGATCGCGTGGCTTGGCTCGGGCGGCGTCGATCAGACGGTAGATCATCACCGGCACCAGGAAGGTGGCACTGATGCGCTCGCGCTCGACATAGCCCAGAAGCGCGTCGGCGTCGAAACCCGCCAGCATGTGGAAACTGCCGCCCCGCAGCGCCACGGGCAGCGCCATGACGCCGGCGGCATGCGACACCGGCGTGGCGGCCAGCATGCGCAGATCGTCAGGCCATTCCCACTCCGCGGCCATCATCGTCACCGAGGCCAGCAGCGTGGCATGTGTGTGCACCACACCCTTGGGCCGTCCCGTGGTGCCGCCGGTGTAACCGATGACGGCGATGTCCTGCGGCTGGGCCCGGACGTCCAGCGGTGCAGGTGCGGCCACAGCGGCGGCCGCCATGACGTCGAAGGCACCCTCCAGCGGCCCCAGCGAGAGCAGGTGCTTCAGCGTGGGTACACGTTCACGCATGGCCCGGCCGCGCTCGGCGAACAGCTTGTCGTCGACCAGCAGCGCGTCTATCTCGGCGTCGGCCAGCATGAAGGCCAGGTCGTCTTCGGAAGTAAGCGCCGAAAGAGGTGTCAGCCGCAGACCAGCGATGTAGGCCGCGTACGAGGCCGACAACACGTCGATCCTGTTGCGCGACAACAGCGCCAGGCTGCTGCCCGGACCCAGACCCAGGGATTGCAGCACCGTGACCATGCGCGCGGTGCGCTCGGCCATCTGGGCGTAGCTTAGGCGTTCGCCATCGCCCACCAACATCTCCGCGTCGCCACGACGCTGGAACGCTCGCGCCAGCAAGTGGCCGATGGTGCCTCCTCGGCGCAGGATGTCTTCTGTGCTGTCGCTCATGGTTTGGCGGCTTCGGCTGATGACTGCTCAACGGCGCGGGCCCTGTGTTCCCGACAGCTGTCGGGATCGACCCCTGCCGCACGTTTCAAGCGTTCAGGACAGCCTGAAAGCGAGGAGATGCGATGTTACGTTTCGATGGCAAGGTGGCACTGGTCACAGGCGCAGGGCGGGGCCTCGGTCGTGCCCATGCCCTGCTGCTCGCGTCGCGAGGCGCCAGGGTGGTGGTGAACGACCTGGGCACCAGTGGTGTCGGCACGGGCGCGGATGTGTCCCCCGCGCAGAGTGTCGTGGACGAGATCCGTGCTGCCGGTGGTGAAGCAATGGTCAACGGTGACTCGGTGGTCGACGGAGGACGCATCGTGGAGGCGGCACTTGACCACTTCGGCCGCATCGATCTGGTGGTGAACAACGCCGGTTTCCTTCGCGACGTGGCCTTCCACAAGATGACGGCGGCTGACTGGGATGACCTGTACCAGGTGCACCTGCTCGGGGCTTTCCGTATCGTGCACGCCGCCTGGTCCCGGATGCGCGAACAAGGCTACGGCCGAATCGTGAATACCTCATCGGCCGCAGGCATCTACGGCAACTTCGGGCAGGTCAACTATGGCAGCTTCAAGTTGGCGCTGCATGGCATGACACAACCGCTGGCGGTGGAGGGCAAGGCGAAGAACATTCACGTGAACTCGATTGCGCCTGCGGCGGACTCCCGGCTCACGCGTACGGTCATGACACCTGAACAACTGGCACCGATGCGTGCTGAGCTGGTCAGCCCACTGGTGGCTTGGCTCTGCCATGAGACATGCACGGAAACCGGGGGGCTTTTTGAGGTTGGAGGAGGTTTCATCGCCAAGCTCCGCTGGGAGCGCTCGGGCGGCGCTTACCTCGACCTCACCAGCGGCAACGCGGTAGAACAGGTGGCCGAAGCCTGGGACACGATCACCGACTTCTCGAAGAGCGATCACCCGGCGGGCTTCGGTGAAGCCATGGCGCCCTTCGTCAAGTTGATGGGGGGTGCATGAGAGCGCAGCACATCGGACACGTCTGGCCTTCGTTCGACGTCGTCATCGAGCGCGGCGCGGCCATCGCCTTTGCACGCGGACTCGACGAGTCCAATCCGGTCTATCTCGACGAGGCAGCGGCCCGCGCGGCAGGCCTGCGCGGCATTGCCGTGTTGCCGACCTTTCCAATCGCGATGAGCACCGAGCGGGTCGACCTGATCTACGACATGCTGCAGCGCCTGTCCGTCGACCCGGCGAAGATCCTGCATGCCAGCCAGCGTTTCGTTCACCATCAGCCCATGTACGTGGGTGACCGCCTTACAGGCACCAAGCGCATCGCCAACATTGCCGATCGAAAAAACGGCAGCTTGACCTTCATCGACACCGTGATCGAGTATCGCAACACCGCCGGAGAGCCGGTCTGCGAAGATCACTGCAGCCTGGTGGCCCGCAACACATGAACGCCCTCGATCTGACCGTCGGTACTACGCTGCCGCCCTTGCACACCGGCCCCATCACGCGCCACCGGGTGGCGATGTACGCCCACGGCTCCGGTGACCTCAATCCGATCCATGTCGACCCCGACTTTGCGCGCGACAAGGCCAAACTGCCCGACGTCATCGTGCATGGCATGTATTCCATGGGCATGCTGTCCCGCCTGCTCACGCAATGGGCCGGGGCGGGCAGCGTGCGATCGATCGAGACCCGCTTCGCGGCCATGCTGCCCGTGAAGGCCAGCCTGCACTGCGAAGGCGTGATTGAGGCCGTTGAGGCCACCGAGGGCGGCTCGCTCGTGACCGTGAAGCTCGCGGCGACGCAGGCCGACGGCTCGGCGGTGGCTGCGGGATTGGCGCAGGTGTTCGTGGCGGCAGCCCGATGATCGAGTCGACGCTTGAAGACGGTATCGCGACCGTCCGTCTGGCATCGCCAGCCACCGCGAACGCGCTGACGCCAGCAGCATTTGGCGAACTGACGGCGCAGATTGCCGCTCTTCAGCAGCCGGACAGCGGCGCCCGGGTGCTGGTGCTTACCGGCTGCGGCAAGGTGTTCTCCGCCGGCGCCAACATGGATGTCCTGGGCGACACCGACGCGGCCAGCCTGGAGCGTGCCATCACGGGCGCGCTGCTGCCCTTGCAGCAGGTACTGCAGGAAGGACGCCTGCCGACCGTGGCTGCCGTCAACGGCACCGCCGTGGGTGGCGCCGTGGGCCTGGCACTCCTGTGCGACATCGTCGTGGCGGCGCGCTCGGCGCGCTTTTCGCTGGCTTTCGCGCGGCTCGGCCTGGTGCCCGATACCGGGCTGACCTTGACGCTGCCGAGGCTCGTTGGCGAAGCCCGCGCCAGAGCGCTGCTGATGACCGGCGCCGACGTCAGCGCCGAAGAAGCAGCGACGATGGGGATGATCCATCGGTGCGTCGACGACGATACCTTCGCGGCCGAGACACGAACCCTGGCCCAGCGATTGGGCAGCTTGCCACCAGGCACCCACCGGCTCACGCGCCAGGCGATCGTCGCCGGGCGCTTGAACCCCCTGCAAACGCAGATGGAGCTCGAGGCCCGGCTGCAGGCCGGGCGTGTGCTGAGCGATGAGTTCCGTGCGGCGATGGCTGCCTTCGCGGCGCGCCGCAAGAGCTGACACCCGCCATGACACGCATCATCCTTCGACGACTGTTGATGCTGTTGTTCGTGACGGCCGGGGTGACGGTCATCTGTTTCATCATCTCGCGGCTGATCCCGGGCGACCCGGCGCAGCTGATGCTGGGCCCGCGTGCCACGCCCCAGGCGATTGCCGAGTTGCGCACGCGGCTGGGACTGGATCAGCCCATCGCGAGCCAGTACTGGGCCTACGTGAGTGACCTCTTCCGCGGAGACTTCGGCACCTCGATCACGACCCGACAGCCCGTGCTGCCCGAACTGTTGGGATACATCCCCGCCACGCTGGAATTGATGCTGGTGGCCATGGTCTTGTCCATCGCCATTGGCGTGCCACTGGGGGTGATCACCGCCGTGCATCGCGACACCTGGGTCGACAACCTGGGGCGGGGTCTGGCCATCCTGGGTATCTCCACACCCACCTTCTGGCTGGGCCTGATGTTGATGCTGCTGCTCTACGCCCAACTCGGATGGCTCCCAGGTTCGGGCCGGCTGGACATTGGCGTCAGCGCCCCGCCCCATGTGACAGGCCTGTACCTCGTCGACGCGGCGCTCGCGGGTGACGGCCTGGCCTGGCGCAGCGCCTTCAATCACCTGTTGCTGCCAGCGAGCACCCTGGCGCTGGCTTCCATCGGTACCGTGGTGCGGCTGATCCGCAGTTCAATGATCGAGGTGCTGGGCGAGGACTACATCCGCACCGCCCGTGCCTATGGCATCTCGAAGTGGCGGCTGCTCTTCGTCTACGCATTGAAGAATGCGCTGATCCCCTTTGTCACAGTGCTTGGGCTGGAACTGGCGGCATTACTGTTCGGCTCGGTCGTCGTTGAAAGCGTGTTTGCATGGCCCGGTGTGGGCAGCCACGTACTGGGTGCCATCCTGAACCTCGATTTCCCGGTCATCATGGGGTTCACGGTGCTGGCTTCGGTGGTGTACGTGGCGGCAAACCTGCTGGTGGACCTGTCTTACCTGGCGCTGGACCCGCGCATCAAGGCGGTGGGCTGATCGTGATGAAACCCATTTCCATCGCGGCCACCCTACCACCGGCCCTACGGGCGCCGTTGACGCTGGCAGCCGCCGCGGTGGCGGCCGTAGTGTGCTTCGTCGCCGTGTTCGCTCCATGGCTGACCCCCTATTCGCCGAACGCCATGGACTTGAACAGTGTGTTGCAGCCGCCTTCCTGGAGGCACTGGGCGGGGACTGACGAACTGGGGCGCGACCTGCTGACACGCATCTTTTACGGTGCACGTCCGTCGGTGAGCGCAGCTCTCGGCATTGTGGGTATCGGCACCGCGATCGGCTTGCTGATCGGTACCTTGTCGGGGCTGCTGTCGGGTTGGTTCGACACGGTCGTGATGCGACTGACCGACGTGGTCATGGCCCTGCCAGGCATGGTGGTGGCGCTGGCGCTGACGGCCGCACTCGGTCCCAGCCTTGTCAACGCGGTGGTTGCACTCGGTGTCCTGTCTGTGCCGGCCTACATCCGCGTCGCGCGTGGCCAAGCGCTGGCACTGAGAGAGCGCGAGTACGTGCTGGCCGCGCGGTCGATGGGGGCGAGTACCTGGCATCTGATGCGCGCCCACGTGCTGCCCAATGTCCTGCCACCCGTGCTGGTGTTCATGACCTTCCATCTCGGTGCATCGATCCTGGCGTCGTCGGCGCTGAGCTTCATCGGCCTGGGCGCGCAGCCGCCCGACGCCGAGTGGGGTTCGATGATCGGAGCCGGGCGTGAGTACGTGCTCGGGCACTGGTGGTACGTCACCATCCCTGGCGTGGTCATCATCCTGACAGCGTCGTCGTTCAACCTGCTGGGCGATGCGCTACGCGACTGGCTCGACCCCCGTCTCGCGCGCGACAAGGCCTAAGTGCCAGCGGCCCGGACATCGGTGTGTGGGTCGATCAGATCTCCCACCCGTTCGGGTTCAACGGCGCCAGTGCGTCCGAACTGCTCAGGCACGATCGATGTCAGCAAAGCGTCTGACAGGCGCCACTTGCGTGGCGATTTCCACTGGCTCGTCCCGGCCAGAAGCGGAACTCTCGGTTGGGCCATTTGCCTGCGGGATGATGGAACTGTAGGGTCGATGCCGCAGGTCAGATGCAGTCTCAAAGACACGGCGCGAGCGGCAGGCTCAACAAGACCTTTAGATCTTCGAGTGGCAATCCGTCAACCGCGTCAACGAGAACGAGACCGCCAGGTCCGCAAATGAAGGTGGCCAGGTCGGTATAGATCCGCGTCACACACCCCACCGCTGTGAGCGGATAAGTGCATTGCCTCACGACCTTGCTTTCGCCCGCCTTGGTCAACAAGTCCATCATGACCCAGGTCTGCTTGGCGCCGATGGCCAGATCCATGGCCCCTCCGACAGCGGGGATGGCATCCTTGGCGCCCGTGTGCCAGTTCGCGAGGTCCCCGGTTTCGGAGACCTGGAACGCTCCCAGCACGCACACATCGATGTGTCCTCCGCGCATCATGGCAAAGCTGTCGGCATGGTGGAAGTAGGCGGCGCCGGGCCTCAGCGTGACGGCCTGCTTGCCCGCATTGATCAGGTCGTAGTCCTCTTGACCTGCAGCCGGTGCCGGACCCATGCCGAGAATGCCGTTTTCGCTGTGCAGGATGATGTCCCTTGCGGCCGGCAAGTGGTCGGCAACGAGTGTCGGCATGCCGATCCCGAGATTGACGTAAGAGCCTTCGGGAATGTCGAGTGCCACTCGTCTGGCCATTTCCTGTTTGTTGCGCCGATGAATGCCGGGCTTCATGCAGCCTCCTTGAATCCACCTGCTCGCGTCAGCGTCCTTGGCAGTTTGACCACAAAGGTGACGAAGATGCCAGGGGTCACGATCGCCTCCGGGTCCAAGTCGCCAAGTGGAACGACCTCGTGAACCGATGCGACGGTTCGCTTCGCCGCCATGGCCATGACGGGGCCGAAGTTGCGAGCTGCCTTCCTGTAGGTGAGGTTGCCCCAGCGATCACCTTGCTCCCCCTTGATCAAGGCCAGGTCCCCCGCTATGGGCGATTCCAATACGTACATCTTTCCGGCGATCTCACGGACCTCCTTGCCCTCGGCCAGCATGGTGCCGTAGCCAGTGGGGCTGAAGAATCCTCCGATTCCAGCGCCGGCCGCACGGATGCGCTCGGCCAAGTTGCCTTGGGGGACGAGTTCCAGTTCGATCTGCCGTTGTTTGTAGAGCCCATCGAACACCCAACTGTCGCTGGCCCGGGGAAAGCTGCAGATGATCTTGCGCACGCGCCGTGCCTGCAGCAACGCCGCGATTCCCTTGTCGCCATTGCCGGCGTTGTTGCAGACCAAGGTCAGCTCCCGCGCCCCCTGGTCCAGAACGCCAGCGACCAATTCCTCAGGCACACCCGCCGTGCCGAATCCACCGATGAGGATCGTCGCGTTGTCCTCGACATGCCCCAACGCATCTTGGATGGATGAGGCCACCTTATCGATCATGCTTCCTCCGGATTCATCGCTGGTTTAGGACAGGGCCTCACCCTCTACATGCATTCTTGAATCGGGGTAATTGCCTGAATATGACCATATTTGCGGGATTGACTCACTATCATGCATGCATGATACTACTGCACACACAGCCCAGTCCTTGCATGAACCCGTCCCAAACAAAGCCGCCGACACGTCGAGCAGCAGACGCACTCGTCGAATCCCTGCAACTGATTGGCATCGACCGAATGTTCTGTGTCCCCGGGGAGAGCTACCTTGCGCTTCTCGATGCACTGCACGGGCAAGAGGCGATCGACGTAGTGACTTGCCGCCACGAGGGCAGCGCGGGGATGGCAGCCGTCGCAGATGCGAAGTTGAGCGGAAAGCTCGGGGCAGTTGCAGTCAGCCGTGGGCCGGGAATGGGCAACCTCACCATTGCCGTCCACCTGGCGCAGCAGGATGCCGTTCCCCTTCTCGTCCTTGTGGGGCAAGTTGAACGCCCGAACCTGGGACGTGGCGCATTTCAGGAGGTGGACTACGGGCGCATGTTCTCAGGCATGGCCAAGTGGGTCGGGCAGATCGACGACGCCTCACGCGCACCTGAGATTCTGGCTCGTGCGGCAGGCATCGCATGTTCTGGCACACCGGGCCCCTGTCTCGTGATCCTGCCCGAAGACATGCTCTGTGAGCCTTGCACCCAGCCTGCACTGCCGCGGCTGGCTGCGCCCCAGTCGGCAGCTCCGGAGTCAGCGCTAGCAATGACAGCGCAACTTCTGTCTTCCGCGCGGACGCCGGTAATCATTGCCGGTGGGGTCGACCGATCTGCCTCGTTGCGAGAAGCACTCCGGCAGTTTGCAGAGCGTTGGCAAGTGCCGGTGGCGGTCACCAACAAGAACCAGGATCTGTTCGACAACCACCACCCGCTCTGGCTGGGCCACATCGGGTACTTCCCCAATCCCGATCTTGCGGCAACTCTGTCCGAGGCCGACCTGATTCTCGCGATCAACACGGAATTGGGCGATGTGGACACGCAGAACTATCGGGTGCCCACGCCTGGGTTGGGGGCTGCGCCCCTCATCCACGTCCATCCTGATCCTGCCGTGCTCGGGCGATTGTTTGCAGCAAAAGTCGCCGTCGCCACAACCGGCACCGAGTTCATTCGGCAGATGCTTGTAACGGCGCAGGTCGGGCCGCAGGAGATTCGTACCGCGTGGCTGACGACCGTTGCGGAGACTCGCCAGCGCATGGCGGCTGGGATCGTAGTGATGGCGGAAGCCCTCCAGCGAGGCT
>CAYSOD010000068.1:0-12314 GCA_964432385.1 uncultured Rubrivivax sp. | reverse complement strand
TCACCGAAGGCGAGGGCCTGCAGTTCACCGGCCTGCCATTCTTCGCGCCCGAGATGTTCCGCTCGGTGGAGGTGGCCGATCCGCTGCGCACCAAGCAGTTGCGTGCAGGCCTGACGCAGTTAGGTGAGGAAGGTGCGATCCAGGTTTTCCGCCCCGTGGCCGGCAGCGTGCTGCTGCTGGGTGCCGTGGGGCAGCTGCAGTTCGAGGTGGTGGCGCACCGCCTGGAGCACGAGTACGGCGTGAAGGCGCGCGTGATGCCGGCGCGCTACAACGTGGCGCGCTGGGTCACGGCCGAGACCGGCGACGGAGCGGCAGCCGACGAGCGCGAGTTGAAGCGCTTTATCGACGGCAACGCCCACCGGGTGGCGCTGGACGCGGTGGACGCGCCCTGCGTGCTGCTCGAATATGCCGGTGAACTGCGCGCCATGCAGGACAACTGGCCCAAGATCCGCTTCCACGCCCTGCGCGAGCACGCAGGGCTGGTGTTTCAGAAGCAGTTGGAGGGGTAGCCCGCCCAGAGGGAACGGGCTCGCCCCTCAGGGCCGCGGCAGGATCACCTTGTCGATCACGTGAATCACCCCGTTGCTGCTGAGCACGTCGGTGGCCGTGATCGAGGCCTTGCGCCCGCGCTGGTCCGCAATCGCCAAGGTGGCATCCACGGTAAGGGTGTCGCCTTGCACCGTGGTCACGGGCTTGCCCAAGGGCACGTCCGCCTTGAGGACCGCACCGCTGAGTACGTGATACGTCAGTACCTTGACCAGCAATGGCTTGTCGGCCAAGAGTTGCGCCTTGGTCAGCCCCAACTCCGCCAGCAGGGCGGCGAAGGCCGCGTTGGTGGGCGCAAAGACGGTGAACGGGCCGGGCTGCGACAGGGTGCCCGCGAGATCAGCCGCGACGACCGCCTCCACCAGGATGGAGAAGTCCGGGAGGGCCTGCGCCGTCTGGACCAGCGACTTGTCACCCGGCAGCAGCACCTTGTTGATCACGTGCACCACCCCATTGCTGGCCAGCACATCGGTGGCGGTGATCTTGGAGACGCGATTACGGCCGTCGGTGATCACCACGTCCGCACCGGCCGCATCCACCTTGAAGAAGCCCCCCTGCACAGTCGTCACGCCCTTGCCCAGCGCGATGTCGGCCTTCTTCACAGCGCCTTGCAGCACGTGGTAAGTCAGCACCTTGGTCAGCAGCGGCTTGTCCGCCAGCAGCTGCGCCTTGGAGATGCCCAGCTCGGTCAGCAAGGCGGCGAAGGCCGCATCGGTGGGAGCGAACACCGTGAAGGGGCCTGGGCCGGACAGGGTAGGCCCCAGGTCGGCTGCCTGGATGGCTTCGGCCAACACCGCCAGGTTCGAGGTGGTCCCGGCCGTCTCGACGAGGTTTCGGGCGTCGCTGCCGCCCCCGCAGGCAGTCAGCAGGGACACCCCCAGGGCCAGCGCCCAGTTCTTGAGTTTTCGCATCACGGTCGTTCTCCGGTTCGGTTGGACATGCATGAACGCGACGTCTGGCAACGCCGTGCCAACGGCATCCAAACTTCACAACCCGAAGTTGAACTGCAAAGTTCTGAAGTGAACTGATCAGTCTCAAGGCCATGTACGGTGGCCATCGCGCAGACCGTATCGGAGACGCTGCCGCAGGGTGCACCAGTGGGGATGGCGGCGGCCGGGGCACGGTTTGAGCGGTCGACAAAGCCCTCCCCACATGACTGATGTCATGATGCTTTTCTGATGCTATGATGTTCCTGTGCGCACCACTCTCAACCTCGCAGACGACGCGCTGATCGCGGCGCAGACCTTGGCACGGCGCCAGCAGATCTCGCTGGGCGATGCCGTGTCTGAACTCGTGCGGCGCGGAGCCAGTGCTTCTGCCAGCCCCTCCACGCGCAGCGCCGAGGCACCTTTGCGAGGGCGCTTTGCCTTGCTGCCCAGGCGTGACGAGGTCGTCACTGCAGAACACATCCGCGCCCTGATGGAACGCGAGGGCGTCTGACCCCGAGCAGACGCTTTCGTAACGCCTGCCCCACGCCCATGCCCGAGGTCCGCGAACCCCCGCCGCGCGGTATCTGGACGGCGCCACGCTCGCTGCTGGACGTCAATGTCTGGATTGCGTTGCTGGACGACGCGCACCAGTTTTCCGAAGAGGCCAATGCCTTCATCGAGTCACCGCAGTCGCGTATCGCGACCTGCCCGCTGGTAGAAAACGGCGTCATCCGCATCATGGCCATGCCCAGCTACAGCCGTGGCGGCGGCCTGCCGATGAGCCTGGTGCGCCAACGCCTGCAGCAAGCCTGCGCCAGTTTGGACCACGCGTTCTGGCCTGACGACCTCTCGCTACGCGATGACACGCTGGTGGACTTCTCTCGCGTGCAGGGGCACCAACAGGTGACCGACCTGTACCTGCTGGCCCTGGCCGTTCGCCACGGCGGGCGCCTGGTGACCTTCGACCGCGCCGTGGCGCTGAGCAGCGTGCGCGGCGCAACGCCTGAACACCTGCTGGTGCTGTGAAGGGAAAGCTGGTCGATCGCTGATCCGTTTTACGCTAGCATGATCGATATGCAGACCGTCACCGTCTCTCCCAAGTTCCAGGTGGTCATCCCCCTGGAGGTGCGCCGCCGTATGAAGATCGAGCCGGGCACTCAATTGATGGTCACTGCCTTCAATGGCAGCTTGCGAATGGTGCCGGTGGTACCGGCACGCGCGCTGCGGGGCATCGCACGCGGCGTCTCGCCGGAAATCGAGCGCGAGCCCGACCGCCAACTCTGAACATGGCCACTGCCGGCACCCGCAGATCGCCCGGTGACCGGGTGGTGCTCGACTCTTCCTGCTGGCTGGAGTACCTGGCCGACACGTCCCGGGCCGACCTCTTCGCGTCTGCGGTGGAAGACCCGGGGGCGCTCGTGGTACCGGTGCTCACGGTCTACGAGGTGGTGAAGAAACTGTTGCGGGAGGCCGGCGAGGAAACCGCCACGGCTGCCTTGGCCCTGATGCAGCAATCCGAGGTGGTAGACATCGATCTGCCGCTCGCCATGGATGCGGCGCTCAACGGCCTGCCACTTGCCGACAGCATGATCTACGCCACAGCCCGCCTGCACAACGCGGAGCTCTGGACTCAGGACGCCCATTTCGAGGGATTGAACGGCGTGCGGTACTTCCCCAAGCCCTGACCTGCTCACCGCGCTCTCCCCAATCTCCGGATTCCCCCGATCTCCCACCTCCACGCCGATCTGTCGATCATGGAGCACTGCTAGGCCATGCAGCCGCGTCTCGCGCTGTACCTCAACCTCATCCGCTGGGACCGGCCGGCGGGGTGGCTGCTCCTGCTGTGGCCCTCGCTGTCCGCGCTGTGGATCGCGGCGGACGGCTTTCCCGGGTGGCACCTGACGCTCGTCTTCGTGCTCGGCACCGTCCTCATGCGCAGCGCAGGGTGCTGCGTCAACGACGTGGCCGACCGGGAGTTCGACCGCCACGTCAAACGCACAGCCCAGCGCCCGGTGACCTCCGGCGCGGTGTCGGTGAAGGAAGCGCTGATTGTGGGCGCGGTGCTGGCACTTGCCGCTTTCGGCCTGGTGCTGACGACCAATCCGCCCACCATCTTGCTGTCCGTGGCCGCGCTGGCAGTGACGCTCTTGTACCCCTACGCCAAGCGCGTGGTCTCGATGCCGCAGGCGGTGCTGGGCGTGGCCTTCAGCTTCGGCATTCCCATGGCCTTTTCCGCCGCCCAGGGCGGGCGCGAATGGGGCCTGGCGGCGGTGAACGCCGCCGTGCCCTGGCAAGCCTGGGCGCTGCTGGCCTCCAACCTCTTCTGGGTCCTGGCCTACGACACCGAGTACGCCATGGTGGACCGCGACGACGACCTGAAGATCGG
The DNA here is from genome assembly GCA_964432385.1 of uncultured Rubrivivax sp. Classification (GTDB taxonomy): domain Bacteria; phylum Pseudomonadota; class Gammaproteobacteria; order Burkholderiales; family Burkholderiaceae_C; genus Rubrivivax. Next base: position 8,453 of record CAYSOD010000068.1, on the reverse strand, counting down.
CATGAAGACCTCGGCCATCACGCTGGGGCACTGGGACGTCGCCGCCGTGATGGGCTTCTACGCCGCCTACCTGCTGAGTTGGGCGCTGCTGGGGCATGCGCTTGGACTGGGTACGGTGTTCCTGCTGGGCATCGCCGCCGCCGCTGCGCAGGCGGGCTGGCACTTCACCCTGATCCGCAGCCGCAGCCGCGAAGGCTGCTTCAAGGCCTTTCGGCTCAACCATTGGGTGGGGTTTGCGGTGTTCTTCGGGGTGGCGCTGGACCTGGGGATGCGCTGATCGCCCGGGACCTATGCGCCCCGTTCAGGCTTCGCCCGGGCCGTCCAGCAGTTGCGCATCCAGAGATCCCGCACAGACAACCCAAAAGTGTCTCCCAACGGAAGATACTTTGATAAATAATTGTCTCCTTTTAGGAGACACCATTTGATTGAGGCGCTTGCTTCCAACTTGATCGGGGACTTTCTGGAGCGGCCGCTGCCCGCGGCGACGCGGCGAGAGGTCTCGCCCGCTGGGCTGCCGGGCAAGATCGATGTGCTGATCGGCATGCGCCGATCCGGCAAGAGCTGGCGCATGGCGCAGGCCATGGGCGACCTGCTGGCCACGGGCGTGCCCAAGAGCCGGCTGCTGCATGTCAATTTCGACGACGAGCGGCTGCAGCCGGTGCGAGCTACTGACCTGCATCACCTGCCGGAGACCTTCTTCCGGCTCTTCCCGGAGAACAAGACTCAACGCTGCCACTTCTTTTTCGACGAACTCCAGAACGTGCCGGGATGGGAAGCCTTCATCCGCCGGATGCTGGACACCGAGAACGTGCAGATCATGCTGACGGGCTCGTCGGCCAAGATGCTCAGCCGTGAGATCGCCACCACACTGCGCGGGCGTTCGCTGGCCACCGAGATCTTTCCCTTCAGCTTCCGAGAGGCCCTGAGACACCGCGACCTGGACGACACGCCAGCAGAGGCGGCCGGCAGCGCGCGGCGGGCACGCCTGTCACACGAGCTGCACGCCTATCTGGAGGCCGGCGGCTTCCCGGAGGTGCAGGGGCTGGCCGTCCACCACCGTATCGCCATCTTGCAGGAGTACGTGGATGTCGTGATCCTGCGCGATGTGGTCGAACGTCACGGAGTAGGCAATGTCACGGCGCTTCGCTACCTGATCCGGCGCCTGCTCAGCGGGCCGGCAAACGCCTTCAGCGTCAACCGCTTCCACCACGACCTGCAGTCGCAAGGCCTGGCCTGCGGGAAAAACGCGCTGCACGAGATGCTGGCCCACCTGGAAGATGCCTACCTGGTGCAGGGTGTGGCGATTGACAGCCGCTCCCAGCGTCAGCGCCAGGTGAACCCCCGCAAGATGTACCCCATTGACACTGGCCTGGCGCAGGCCTTCCGCACCAGCCCGGACGCCGACCGCGGCCGCTTGTTGGAAACGCTGGTGGTGCTGGACCTGCGGCGCCGGGGCTTCGAGACCCACTACCTGCGCACCGAGGCAGGCTACGAAGTGGACTTCATCGCCCGCTCTCCGGATGGCCCGCCGGCTTTGATCCAAGCGTGCGAGAGCCTGCGCGACCCCTCGACCCGAGAGCGCGAACTGCGCGCGCTGACGGCTGCCATGCAGGAGCGAGGCATCGGCACTGGCACGGTGGTCACGCTGGATGATGACGAACGGGTCGACAGCCTCGCCGGACCTGTCACTGTGGTGCCGGCATGGCGCTGGCTCCTGCGCCCTGCGGGTTTCCTTGGGCCCTCGCCCTCTCTGGACTGATGCAAGATTCTGGGTTTTCCATCCTCCCAGGAGCCCAACCCCTATGAAACTCTACCGCCGCCTCGTTCTGGCCGCCGCCGCCCTGGCTCTTGCCGGTACCGCCGCGCAGGCTCAGCAGTTCTTCCGCATCGGCACCGGCGGTACCGCCGGCACCTACTTCCCCGTGGGCGGCATGATCGCCAACGCGGTGAGCCAGCCTGGCAAGATCGCCTCCACCGCGCAAGCCAGCGCCGGCTCGGTGGCCAACGTCAATGCCGTGGCCGCCGGCCAGCTGGAATCGGGCTTCTCGCAGGCCGACGTGGCCACCTGGGCCCATACCGGCACCGGGGTCTGGGAAGGTCGCCCGCCCGTAGCTGGCCTGCGCCTGATTGCCAACCTGTACCCCGAGAGCGTGCACATCGTGGCGCGCAAGGGCGCCGGCATCAAGACCGTGGCCGACTTGAAGGGCAAGCGCGTGGCGCTGGACGAGCCCGGCTCGGGCACCTTGATCAATGCGCGCAGCATCCTGGCCGCCTACGGCTTGAAGGATTCGGACCTGCGGCCCGAGTACATCAAGCCCAACCAGGCCGGTGACAAGCTCAAGGACGGCTCGCTCGACGCCTTCTTCTTCACCGGCGGCTGGCCCGCGGGTGCGATCTCCGAGTTGGCCTCCGCGGGCGCCGGTATCGAGCTCGTGGCCATCGACGGGCCGCAAGCCGACGCCATCCGCAAGGCCTCGAGCTTCTTTGCACCTGACACCATCCCGGCCGACACCTACAAGGGCGTGGCCGCCGTCAAGACCCTCGCCGTGGGCGCGCAATGGGTCACCAGCGACAAGGTGGACGCCAACCTCGTCTACGAGATCGTCAAGTCGCTGTACTCCGCCGACGGCCAAAAGGCCATGGGCGCCGGCCACGCCAAGGGCAAGTTCATCACCAAGGAAAACGCCGTGCAGGGCGCGGGTATCCCCTTCCACCCGGGCGCCGTGCGCTTCTACCGGGAAGCCGGCTTGCTGAAGTAAGCCCTCTTCGCGCATTCAGATCACGGGCGGTCACTGGGCCGCCCGTTTGCTTTTTCGAACACCCTGGACGCCCATGAGCACCACCGCCCTGCCCGACGACAAGCAACTCCAGGAGCTGGAGCAGAAATTCGACCCCGAAATGCGATTTCGGCCCCTGGGGGTGGCAGCCACCACGCTGGTGGGCGGGCTGCTGATCGCGCTGTCACTGTTCCACTACTACACGGCCGGCTTCGGGCTGCTGCAGGAGATCACTCACCGCGGTGTGCACTTGGCCTTCGTGCTCGGCTTGATCTTCCTCGTGTTTCCGCACCGAGCAGCGCTGCTGAACAAGGCGCAGCCCTCCAGCCTTTGGACCCCAGGCGGCCTGCCCTGGTTCGATTGGCTGCTGGCCATTGCCGTGGCGGCCTCGGTGCTGTACATCCCGTGGATCTTCCATGACCTGATGTTCCGGGTGGGCAACCCGCTGCCGCTGGACGTGGTGATGGGCACGGTGCTGATCGTGGCGCTGCTGGAGGCCACGCGGCGCAGCATGGGCTGGCCGCTGCCGGTCATTGCCATCGTCTTCATCGTCTACGCACTGGCAGGCCCGGGTTTCCCCGGCCTGCTCAAGCACGCGGGCTCGAGCTGGAGCCAGCTCATCAGCCACCAGTACCTCACCAGCCAGGGCATTTATGGCGTGGCAGTGGGCGTGGTGGCCACCTACGTCTTCCACTTCGTGCTGTTCGGCGTGCTGGCCACGCGCATCGGCCTGGGGCAGCTGTTCCTGGACGTGGCCTCGGCCGTGGCGGGGCGCTATGCCGGCGGGCCGGCCAAGGTCAGCGTGTTCGGCTCGGCCATGTTCGGCATGCTGTCGGGCTCATCAGTGGCCAACGCGGTGACCGTGGGCTCGCTCACCATCCCCGCCATGATCCGCGTGGGCTACAAGCGGGAGTTTGCCGGCGCGGTGGAGGCTGCGGCGTCTACGGGCGGGCAGATCACGCCGCCCGTGCTGGGGGCGGCCGCATTCCTGATGATCGAGTTCCTGTCGGTGCCGTACCAGACCATCATTGCGGCAGCGGCCGTGCCGGCCTTCATGCACTTCTTTGGCGTGTTCATGCAGGTGCACTTCGAGGCCAAGCGCTTCGGCCTGCGTGGCTTGACGCCAGAAGAAATGCCGCGGCTGCGCGAGTCTTTTGCTCAGCGCTGGCCCACGCTGATCCCGCTGGTGTTGCTGATCTTCATCCTGGTGTCGGGCCGCACGCCGTACCTGGCAGCCTTCACCGGTATCACCTCCTGCGCCATTGTGGGCTTGACCACGCGCGTGGCCGGCAACACCGCGCGGCATTGGGGTCTGCTGGCCGGGTTGCACGCCCTGCTGCTGCTAATCGTTTTTGGCGGATTCCAGAGCCAAGAGATCAAGCTCGCGATCTTTGCCGTGGGCGCGGTGGCCACACCCTTCCTGCTCAAGGCCCTGAAGGTGGAAGGCCGCATCGGCCTGCCGGTGCTGGTGGAAAGCCTGGGCACGGGCGCCAAGTACGCCCTGGCCGTGGGCGCGGCGGCGGCCACCGTGGGCATCGTGATCGGCGTGGTCACGCTCACGGGCGTGGGCTTCAAGTTGAGCACCATCATCACTGGCGCGGCACAGGCGGTGGCCGGCGGGGTGGGCACCTTCATCCCCACGTCACTGGCCGACCCCAAAACGCTGACGCTCTTGGTGGCCCTGATCATGACGGGCGTGGTGTGCATCCTGCTGGGCTGCGGCATCCCCACCACGGCCAACTACATCATCATGGTGACGGTGGCTGCCCCCACCCTCACCCTGCTGGGCGTGGAGCCGCTGGTGGCGCACTTCTTCGTCTTCTACTACGGGGTGCTGGCCGACATCACGCCGCCCGTGGCGCTGGCAGCCTACGCCGCCGCCGGCATGGCGGGGAGCGACCCTTTCAAAACCGGCAACACCGCCTTCCGCCTGGGCATGGCCAAGGTGCTGGTGCCCTTTGTGTTCGTCTTTTCACCCAGCCTGCTCATCGTGGCCAAGGGCTTCACACCCTATGACTTTGCCGTCACATTCATAGGCTGCATCCTGGGTATCACGCTGCTGGCCGCGGCGCTGTCGAAGTTCTTCTTGGTGGAGATGACGCGCGCCGAGCAGTTGCTGTGCGGCGTGGCCGCTTTGCTGATGATCGCCCCGGGCCTGACGCCCACGCTGATCGGCTGCGCGCTGGCGGTACCCATGCTGCTGCGGCATGTGGCAGCGGCGCGAAGACCTTGAGAAGGGCCATTCGGGACAACTTTGCGAGCCCGTTCGGCCCCAGAATCAGGTATCAAGCCTTCGCACCTTCTCGACATCATGCTGGCCCCCCTGAGACTCCTGGCCACTGCGCTCCTGGCAGCGGTGGTGGCAGCGTGCGGGGGCAGCGCCGGCCCTGAGCCTCGACGGGCGCCCCTGGCTGCGGGCAGCGCAGCGGCGGCCTATGACCCTGACGATCTGTACCGCTTCTTCGTCGTGGCCTTCGGCGCAGCGCCGGGAAGAACTTACCTGGCCCAGTTGCAACAGGCCATCGATGCCGGCATGACGGTCCCGCAGATCGTCAACGTGTTCACGACCAAGCCGCAGTTCCTCGAGATCTATCCAAGCTCGCTCAGCACCGGGGAATTCGCCCAAAGGCTGGCGGACAACGTGGTGGGCAACAGTGCATCTGCGCAGGCCAAGTCGCAGGCCGTGGGTGACATCACCGCTGCGTTGTCCCTGCCCGGATGGACGCGCGGCGACATCACCTACGCCGTCTTCAGCAACCTGGCCAGGAAGCCGGCCAACGATCCACAGTGGGGAGCCACGGCCAGGAGGCTGGCCAACCAAGTGGCCTACGCAAAGTACTACACCGAGTCGCTGCAGGGGGACTCCACCGAGGTGGCCATCCTGCGCTCGGTGGTGAATGCCGTCACGCAAGACTCGCCCGTCACCTCCGAGGTGATGGCCAAGGCCATCTCATCGGCCATCAGTTCGGACATCGCCCGATTCCTGGGGCAGGCCGCCTTCGCGGCCAACGATACCGAGATCGCCCGGGTGCAGTTGCTGGGGTACTCGGGCTGGTTGGAGGAGCAGTTCAGCAAGTCCGGCTCATCGTCTCATTGGGACTGGATGGTCGCCAACGGCTATGCGGTCACGGACAACTCATTCACCTTCCGAGGTGTGGACAACACCCTGTGGCGCAAGCTGATGACCTCCCCCGACGTGCTGCGCCAGCGTGTCGCGCTGGCCTACAGCGAGATCTTCGTGGTGTCGATGAGCGGGCTGCCGGTGCGCTGGCGCGGCATGATGGCCGCGGCCTACATGGACCTGCTGACGCAAGGGGCCTTCGGTAACTTTCGCCAACTGCTGGAGGACATCACGCTGTCGCCCGCGATGGGGGTCTACCTCAACATGCGAGGCAATCAAAAAGAGGACGTCAACACCGGGCGCCAGCCCGATGAGAACTACGCACGAGAAGTGCTGCAGCTGTTCTCGATCGGCCTGCACCAGCTCAACCTCGATGGCACAACCAAGGCCGGGCCCGGGGGCCGCCCTGTCGAGACTTACACCAACACTGACATTGCCGGGTTGGCCAAGGTCTTGACCGGCTGGGACTACAGCAACCCTGACAGCCTGGACTATGCCTACGTGCGGCGCCCCATGGCCTACTTCGCGTCGCGCCATTCGACCTCGGAGAAACGCTTTCTCGGGGTGACCATCCCGGCCGGCAGCCTGGACGGCCCGAGCGACCTGAAGAAGGCGCTGGACGCGATCTTCCAGCATCCCAACGTCGGGCCCTTCATCGGGCGCCAGCTCATACAGCGACTGGTCACCAGCAACCCCAGCCCGGCGTATGTGTCCCGCGTGGCCAGCGCCTTCAATGACAACGGCTCAGGGGTGCGAGGTGACATGCGGGCGGTCATCAAGGCCATCCTGACCGATGTGGAAGCCCGCAACGTCCCGACTTCAGACCGTGCCGGCCGCCTTGTCGAGCCCATCGTTCGTCTGATCGCCTGGGCCCGCGTGTTTGGCGTGACGACACCCACGGGCGCCTGGACCGTCGGGGACCATTCGGACGCCTCCACTCGGCTGGGCCAAAGCCCACTGCGCAGCTCCTCGGTGTTCAACTTCTTCCGCCCAGGCTATGTTCCCCCCAACACTGCGCTGGGCGCAGCGGGCCTGGTGGCGCCGGAATTCCAGATCACCCACGAGACCTCGGTCATTGGCTACGCCAATTACATGCAGACCGTCATCCAGAGCGGGATCGGTGACATCGATGCGGACTACACCGCCCTGCGGGCCGTGGCAGGCGATGCCTCTGCCCTGCTGGACAAGGTCGCCCTGTGGTTTGCGGGCGGCCAGATCAGCCCGACCACTCGGGAAGCCATCGTCACGGCCGTGGGGTCCATGCCCGCCACCACGGATGTCAACCGGGCCAACCGGATCTACGCCACCGTGCTGCTGGTGATGACCAGCCCCGAGTTCCTCGTTCAAAAGTAGGGTCACGACGATGGGCCGCCCCTCCATCAAGCAACTACCCCGCGCGGCTCAAGGCAGCCATGGCCTGGCGCGACGCGAGCTGCTGAGGCGCGGGATCGCGCTGGCCGCCGCCGGCTCTGCCATGCCCTGGGCCCTGAACCTGTCTCTCCTGGCAGAGGCTGCTGCAGCGACTTCCGTCACGGACTACAAGGCCCTGGTCTGCGTCTTCCTGTATGGGGGCAACGACTGTTGCAACACGGTCGTCCCGTACGACCAGGCCCATCACGATCTTTACTCGAGGATCCGGACGGGCATCGCCCTTGACCGCGCCACCCTGCTGCCCCTGAGCTCAAGCGTGGGCCTTCCCAGCGGCCGGCAGATGGCACTGGCACCCCAGATGCCGGGGCTGCAATCGCTGTTCGAAGCCGGGCGATGCGCCATCCAGCTCAACGTCGGGCCGTTGGTCGTACCCACCACCCTGGCGCAATACAACGCGCAGTCGGTACCCCTGCCGCCCAAGCTCTTCTCTCACAACGACCAACAGTCGCTGTGGCAATCGCTTTCTCCCGAGGGTGCCACATCGGGATGGGGCGGCCGCATGGGCGACCTGTTTCTGTCCGCCAATGGCACCGCCACCTTCACCTGCATGAGCGCTGCGGGAAACGCCGTCTTCATGTCGGGCCAGCAGTCCTCGCAGTACGTGGTCAGCCCGACCAGCGGGGCCGTGGCCCTGAACGCCACGCGAAGCAACATCTACGGCAGCGCCGCCGTGTCTGCCGCCATGGCCCGGCTGGTCCAGGCCCCGCGGACTCATCTGCTGGAGGCCGAACATACCCGGGTGATGAAGCGTGCCGTGGAGGCCCAGGGCGCACTCAGTTCGGCCCTGGCCGCAGCGCCTGCATTGACCACCCCCTTCAACAGCGCCAACCCCCTGGCCGTTCAACTGCAGTTTGTCGCCAAGACCATCGCCGCCCGGGCCGCCCTGGGGGCCAAGCGCCAGGTTTTCTTCGTGTCGCAGGGAGGGTTCGACCTGCACGACTTCCTGCCGGACCAACATCCCGCGCTGCTGACCAACCTCTCACAGGCCCTCAAGAGCTTCCATGACGCGACGGTGGAGCTGGGCGTCGCGCAACAGGTGACCACCTTCACGGCCAGCGATTTCGGGCGGACGCTGGCATCCAACGGCGATGGCTCGGACCACGGCTGGGGCAGCCACCACTTCG
>CAYSOD010000067.1:7464-12447 GCA_964432385.1 uncultured Rubrivivax sp. | reverse complement strand
ACCAGATCCAGATCGGCTCGCGCGGCAACGTCAACATCAACGCGCCCTACGCCATATTGCAGACCACGGGCATCATGAGTCTGTTCTCGATCTTCATCGTCGTGGCGCTGGTGGCCGGCACCGTGCTGCGCGACGACGAGACGGGCTTTGCGCCCATCCTGCGCAGCACCCGACTGACCAAGTGGCCCTACCTGAGCGGGCGCTTTCTGGGCTCGGTGGCCGCCGCGCTGCTGGTGCTGTCTTCGGTGCCGCTTGGCATCGCGGTGGGCTCGTTCATGCCCTGGCTGGACGCCGAGCGCCTGGGTCCGTTCCAGCCGGGGCACTACCTCTGGGCCCTGTTCGTGATGGGCCTGCCCACACTGCTGATCCTGGGCGCGGCCTTCTTCGCGCTGGCCACCGTCACGCGCTCCATGATGTGGAGCTATGTGGGCGCGATGCTGCTGCTGGTGCTCTTCCTCGTCACCCGTGGGTTGCTGCGCGACCCTCGCTTCGATGAGATCTCCGCGCTGACCGACCCCTTCGGCATGTCGGCCCTCTCGCTGACCACCAAGTACTGGACAGCGGTGGAACGCAACGCGCAGCTGCCCGAGCTCTCGGGGCTTTTCCTGGCCAACCGGCTGATCTGGCTGGCTGCGGGCTTGGCGGTGTTCACGGCAGCTGCGGCGCTCTTTCGCTTCGAGCAGCGCGGTGCGAAGCGGACGGCTGTGCCCACGGGCGCGCCTGAGGCCGCGACGACGCCGTCACCGGCCGTGCCCACCCGGCTGCCTGCGCCCCGCGCCGACCGCGCGACGCGCTGGGCGCAGTTCTCCGCGCTGGCCCGCTTCGACACCGCCTTTGTCGTGCGCAGCCCGGCCTTCTTCGTCTTGCTGTTCATCGGCGTGCTGAACGCGGGCGGTTCGGCCTGGTTTGTCAACGAGTGGTACGGCAGCCCCAGCTACCCGGTGACGCGGCTGATGGTGCAGACACTGCAGGGCGCCTTCAACATCATGCCCATCCTGATCGCCATCTACTACGCCGGCGAGCTGGTGTGGCGTGACCGAGAGCGGCGCATGCACGAGATCATGGACGCCACCGCTGCGCCGGGCTGGGCGCACCTGGTGCCCAAGATCGGTGCCATCACGCTCGTGCTGGTGGCCACGGGCCTCGTGGCCGTGCTCACCGGCATGGCGGTGCAGCTGGCCAAGGGCTACCTCCAACTCGAGCCGCTGGGCTACCTCGCGTGGTACCTGTGGCCCACGGTGGTGACGGCCCTGCAGGTGGCGGTGCTGTCGGTGATGGTGCAGGTGCTGGTGCCGCAGAAGTTCATCGGCTGGGGCGTGATGCTGATCTACGTGGTGGCCACCACGGCACTGTCCACTGCCGGTTTCGAGCACAACCTCTACCACTACGCCGGCACCTCCCCGGTGCCGCTGTCGGACATGAGCGGCATGTCGCGCTTCTGGGTCGGCCAGGCCTGGTTCCAGCTCTACTGGAGCGCCTTTGCCGTGCTGCTGGCCGTGGCGGCGCACGCCTTCTGGCGGCGCGGGCTGGGCGGCACGCTGCGCCAGCGGTGGCCACAGGCGCGCGCGCGGCTCAGAGGCGGTGCCGGTGCGCTGGCGCTCGGTGCGGGTGCAACCTGGGCCGCCACGGGCGGGTTCATCTTCTGGAACACGGTCATCCTCAACCCCTACGTCACGCAGCCTGAGGAGGAGGAGATGACGGCCGCGGCCGAGAAGGCGCTGCTGCCCTACGAGAAGCTGCCGCAGCCGCGCATCATCGGCGTGACGCTGGACGTGCAACTCTTCCCTCGCGAGGCCAAGGCCGTGACCACCGGCACCTATGTGGTGGAGAACCGCAGTGGCGTGCCCATCACCGAGCTGCACCTGGCCATGCCGCGCACGCTGAAGCTGGAGCGCATGCAGTTTGCCGGCGCCACGCTCAAGACCGAGCACGCCGACTGGGGCTACCGCATCTACACGCTGGCCGAGCCCATGTTGCCCGGGCAGCGGCGCGAGCTCGGCTTCACCACCGTGCTGCACGAGCGCGGCTTCCCCAACTCGAGCCCGCTCACGCGCATCGTGGACAACGGCACCTTCTTGAACAACGGCGAGATCGCGCCGGTCATCGGGGTGTCCAGGGGCAGCTTCCTCACTGACCGCTCCAAGCGCCGCAAGCACGGCCTGCCGCCGGACCTGCGGCCGCCCACCCTCGAGGACGAATCGGGCCGCAGCAGCCACGACCTGCGCCATGACAGCGACTGGGTGACCGCCGACATCACCGTCACCACCGACGCCGACCAGACACCCGTCGCCCCGGGCTACGTGGTGAGCGACACCACGCGCGACGGGCGCCGCACGGTGCGCTTCAAGCCCGATGCGCCACTCATGCACTTCTTCAGCATCCAGTCGGCCCGCTACGAGGTGGCGCGCGACAAGGTCGGCCCCACGGAACTGGCCGTCTACCACCACCCCGGGCACGGCTACAACGTGCCGCGCATGCTCGAGGCCATGAAGGTCTCGCTGCAGCTCTTCTCCGAGGCCTTCTCGCCCTACCAGTTCCGCCAGGCCCGCATCCTGGAGTTCCCGAGCTACGCCGACTTCGCGCAAAGCTTTGCCAACACCATTCCCTACAGCGAGAACCTCGGGTTCCTGTCGAAGCTGGCGGACCCGGAGAAGATCGACGTCGTCACCTACGTGACGGCGCACGAGATCGCGCACCAGTGGTGGGGCCACCAGGTGGTGTCGAGCAGCCAGCAGGGCGGCACCTTCATCATCGAGAGCCTGTCGCAGTACTCGGCGCTGCTGGTGATGGAGAAGCTCTACGGGCCCGAGCACATGCGCCGCTTCCTGAAGTACGAGCTCGACCGCTACCTGCGCTCGCGAGGGGGCGAGGTGCTGGAGGAGTTGCCCCTGGCCCGCGTGGAGAACCAGCAATACATCCACTACCAGAAGGGGTCGCTGGCCCTGTGGTGGCTCAAGGAGGTGGTGGGGGCGCCGGCCGTGAACCGGGCGCTGGCGAGCTTCGTGCAAGAGTTCGCCTTCAAGCCCGCTCCGTATCCGAACAGCCTGGACCTGCTGCGTCACCTGCGGCGCGAGGCCGGCCCGGCGCACGAGGCGCTGATCACCGATCTCTTCGAGAAGATCACGCTGGTGGATGCCAAGGCGCAGGATGCCAAGGCCTCGCAGCGCCCCGACGGCCGCTGGGACGTGCGCTTCACCGTGCAGGCGCGCAAGCTCTACGCCGACGGCAAGGGCGTGGAGAAGGAGGCGCCGCTGGACGAGCCCTTCGACATCGGCGTGTTCACGGCCGAGCCCGGCAAGAAGGGCTACGCCGCCAGCGACGTGTTGCTGATGCAGCGGCGCGTCATTCGCAGCGGCTCGCAGGAGATCACCGTCACCGTGGACCGGAAACCGGCCTTCGTGGGGGTCGACCCCTACAACAAGCGGATCGATCGGAATTCGGATGACAACGTCGTGGCGGTCGGCCTGTAGCTAGCTGGGTCGGCAGCGGCATCACGCCCGCTCGCGCACCCCGGCGGGCTTCACCCAAGGCGTCAGATCAGCGGACTTCTGAAGCATGTCCAGCGACGAATACCGGAGTCCGCTCGTCCCCGAGCTGACCGTGAAGGACCTGTGCCGACCGGTGTCGGCAAGGAACGCATCGCGCAAGGCTTCGCGGCCGCCGCGCCGAGTTTTCAAAAGGTGCCGGGTCTTCTGCGCAAGTACTTCATCACAACAGCCGATGGAAAACTGGGTGGCATCCACCTCTGGGAGGACGAGACCAGTGCCAAGGCCTGGTTCACCGCAGCCTCGCATGATCCGGTCCTCAAGGAGTACGGCCAGCCCGCCAGGGTGGAGTGGTTCGACCTGGGTGTGGCGGGTGGCTAACAACTGCCTGATGACTGCGCGCTCGCGCCCGGAGTCCCAGCGGGCCGCCATCCTCGCCGTGCTCCGGCAGGAAGGCCGCATGCAGCGCGGGCAACTTCAATGAGGGAGCCGGCCCTGCACGGCGAACCCGTCGTCCTGCGCACGGCCGACGGCACCGATCTCCAGGGTGTGGTGTACGCCCCTCAAGGAAGCCGCCGCCGCGCCGTCCTGGTGGCCGGCGGCCTGGGCATCCCGCAACGCTTCTACGCCCCCTTCGCCACCTGGCTCGCGCAGCGCGGCCACCTGGTGCTGAGCTTCGACCTGCGGGGCATGGGTGCCTCGTGCAGGCCCGAGCACCACCACTCGCTGCGCGGGCTGGACGCCGACATGCTGACCTGGGCGCGGCAGGACTTCCCGGCCGCGGTCCAGGCGCTGTCGGACAGGGCGGGTGGCGAGCCGGTCGCACTCATCGGCCACAGCCTGGGCGCCCACCACGCGGCCATGACCGATGCGGCCACACAGGAGCGCATCGACACCGTGGTGTCCGTGGCGGCCGGCTCCGGATACTGGCGGGACTGGGCCGCGCCCTCGCGCCGGCTGGCACCCTTGATGCTGCACCTGGCTGCGCCGTTGCTGACACCCTTGCTGGGCTACTTCCCCGGCAAGGCCTTGCGCATGGTGGGCGACCTGCCCGGCCCGGCCATGCGGCAATGGACGCGCTGGTGCCGGCACCCGGGCTTTGCCTGGGGAGCAGAGCCGCAGCAGGTGCTGCCCAGCCTGCAGTCGGCACGCTTTCGTATCGAGGCCTTCAGCTTCACCGACGACGACGCGATGACCGAGAACTGCACGCGCAAGCTGCTGGAGGCCATGCCCCACGCGAAGTCACGCCTGCACGTGATCCAGCCCGCAGCCGTCGGGCTGCCGGCCATCGGCCACGTGGGGGCCTTCCGCCGCGAGGCCTCGCAGGCGCTGTGGCCCATGCTCGAACAGGCGATGGGCGAAGGCGCCGGGCAACCACACCTCGAGGTGTTGATTTAGCCTGTGTTCACATGGGTGGTCCTGGGGACCACCACCATCGCATCGAAGTTGATGACACTCACCTGGACCCTGGACGCCCGTGCGCCCGATGAAGACCTGG
>CAYSOD010000067.1:0-7364 GCA_964432385.1 uncultured Rubrivivax sp. | reverse complement strand
GCCTTCTGGCGTCAGACGGTCTCGGCGCTCACGGCCGGCAAGTTCCTGGAGGTCGAGGTCAAGGAAGGCTGTCGCACAGCAGTTTCAGATCGAGAGCGGAGCCTGACCCCGTGACCAAGTTCGCAGGCCGGAGCCCTGCGGATGCACCCTCCGGCGTGAGTGGGGCTGCGGTTCGCCACGAAGGCTGACTTCAGCCAGGGCCTGGGCATCGCGCTGGTGCTGTTCGCGGGCATCGGGTTGATGATCGACGGGTTCGCCGAGCGGCGGGCCCAGGTCTATGCGTCAGTTCTGCAGGGCGCTGCAGGATCCACATCAGGGGCCGCACGCTGACCGACCGGCTCGTGGATGCGTGCGCATTCAAGCTCAAGGCATCTGCTGCTTGAAGAACGCCCACACCCGCTCGGCGCCTTTGAACGCCTGAATCGGCACGTTGCCTGCGCGCGCCGCCGGGGTGCCAGGCCATCCGTGCCCGCCGGCGTCATCCACGATCACGCTGGTCACGGCGCCCCCCGGGGTGGCCGCCCAGGTTCTCGTGGTCACGGTCCCCTGGCTTTGCGATACCGCATCGGCTTGCGACCGGTTGACGCTGCGCCAGAAGGCGGCCGTCTGCTCCAGGGACTTGAAGGGCGCTGCCTGTGCTGAGCGCACGATGGGGTTGCGGCTCATGCCGCCTTCAAGCGGAACCTCGGCGTCCGCTGCGCCATGGATGAGCAGGATGGGCAAGGGTCGCGCGGGCTGATCCTCGAAGCTGAACATGGCGCCCACCACCGGTGCGATGGCAGCAAGCCTCTGCGCCCGCTTCGTGGCGTAGACCAGGGTCATCATGGCGCCGTTGGAGCCCCCCGTCATGAAGATGCGACGAGGGTCGGCCCCGTGCTGGGCGATGAGCAGATCGATGAGCGCGTCCAGGTAGGCGATGTCGTCAGCGTCCCCCACCTGGCGGCGTTGCAGGTAGCCGGTGTTCCACGCATGAAAGCCTCGCCCCCAGGGCGTACCCTCTGGGTAGACCACCATGAAGCCCTCTCGGAGGGCGACCTCATCGAAGCCGGTGCGCTCGCGCTGCTCCTGGGCGCTGCCTCGGCCGCCGTGCAGCACCAGCACCGCTGGCCGAAGCGTGCCCGGGGGTGGTGCGTTGACCATGAGGGCTCGCCTCTCGGCGCTGCCCACGCCCAGCCTGAGTTCCGAGGCCAGGGACACCTGCCCCATGAGACACATCCACAGGCACAGGCCGGCCAGCAAGCACGGCCTCCACCAAGGCCTGGCAGGACGGCCTGCGGTGGGCGCGAAGCCGCCCAAACATCCCGCGCAAGCGTTCATCCGAAGTTCACACGAAATGCCGGCGCGATGCCAGAAGCGGCACACCGAACATCAGCCCGGTCCCGGTGTTCAGCAGCACATTGCCCCAGACGCCGTGCCCGATGGAGAAGGCCGTGTCGATGACGTACCACCCAAGCAGCGGCCAGGCCATGGCTTGCCAGGCCCAGCGCTCGCCTGCTCGGAAGGGCCCGCGCGCCAGCACGATGATGACCAGCATCCACCCAGCCATGACGGCGCCGATGATGCCGTTGGCAAACCGCAGGTAGCCCAGGACTTCAGCGGGCACCGGGACGGGGCTGGCGGGCTGCTGGAAATAGACGAGGTAGAAAAAGGTCTCGCCGAGCGGTGGCCCGAGCATCAGCACCGCGCTAAGGGCCAGCACCACCCCCGCAGCGGCCTGGATGAGAGAACTCCACAGCGAGAGGGCCCGATGATGTCTGGCTCCGGGCTGTTGCGAGGGATTCAATGGGGCCAATTGGGTCTCCTATGCCTTGGGGTGGGAGTCACGCAACCAATCCAGGGTCTCGCGCCACAGCGCCATCGCGTGCGGCCGGAAGTAGCCCATGTGCCCGATGGGCTCCATGTCTTGGTGCTTGAGGTCGCGGTTGTCCAGCGTGCAAACGTCGATGTCCTGGCCCGCGCAGAACCTGTCGGTTGTTAGTAGAGAAGGCACACCTTCAAGTCTAGAGACTGCTTGGTCCAGCTTCAAGTTGGATCTCCGGGCCGGCTGGACATGCGGCGTCACTGCACCGCGATGCGAGGATGCGGCTGAGCAGACGCTGCCCAGCCGGCGCTTACCACCCAGTTCCTGCAAGGAATTCTCATGCCCATGATCACTCTCTTGACGCGGGGCCTCAAGGGGCTGTTGCTGACCTGGTTCGCGCTGCTGGCGAGCGCCAGTGCCGGACCGGTCGATCAGACCCTGCCGTGGGTGACAAGAGAGGTGCAAGCGCCGCGCGTGGTGTACCGCACTTTCGACAGCAGGACCGTAGGCGCGAAGGTCAGTTACCACGCATATCTGCCTCAGGGCCATGACGGGTCCGACAGCCGCTGGCCGGTGCTGTATTGGCTGCACGGCACGGAGGGTGGCGTGTCGGGCATCCGGCCCTTGGCGCGGCTGTTCGATGAGGCGATGGAAGCAGGTCGCGCGCCGGCCATGATCGTGGTGTTCGTCAACGGGCTGCCACGCCGGCTGTGGGCCGATTCAAAGGACGGATCGTCCCCTGTCGAGACGGTGTTCATCCAGGAGGTCATTCCGGATGTCGACCGGACCTTTCGCACGATTGCCTCGCGGGAGGGCCGCCTCCTCGAAGGGTTCAGCATGGGCGGCTACGGTGCCGCGCGCCTGGGTTTTGGCTATCCGCATCTGTTCGCAGGCATCTCGATCCTGGCTGGCGGGCCGCTCGATCTGGAGCTGCGCGGGCCGCGGGCGCAGCGCAGTCCGCAGACTCGACAGCAATTGTTACGGGAGGTCTGCAGTGACGACTGGGCCTGCTTCAGGGCCCTCAGCCCCTTGACGGTGGTGGAGGTCGCAGCGCCGGTGCTGCGCGCCCAGCCCCCTGTGGTGCGGCAGGCGGTCGGCACCCTGGACGACACGCGGGATCTGAACCGCCAGTTTCATGAGCGCATGGTCGGTCTGGGCATTGCGCACGACTACGTGGAACTGCCTGGCGTGGGGCACGATCCCCAGGCCCTGCTGCAGGGGCTGCTCGCGCGTGGTGGCGGGTTCTACAGGCGCGCGCTGAAACTGGCCGAAACGTCAACCAGGAAGTGAACGCAGAATGCGCCTTGCCCGATGTGCTCAGGACCTCTGCCACTTCACCGCCCTGCCCATGACCCGCCGCTTTCACCAACTCGATGTCTTCACCGCCACGCCGCTGAAAGGCAACCCGTTGGCGGTGGTGCATGACGCGCAGGGCCTGGACGATGCCACCATGGCCGCGTTCGCGCGCTGGACCAACCTGTCGGAGACCACCTTCCTCTTACCTCCCGAGGATGCGAGCGCCGATTACCGGGTGCGCATCTTCACGCCCGGCGGTGAGCTGCCCTTTGCCGGCCATCCCACGCTGGGCAGCTGCGCCGCTTGGCTGGCCGCGGGCGGGCAGCCGCGGTCGGCGGGCCTGGTGGTGCAGGAGTGCGGCGTGGGCCTGGTGCGCGTGCGGATGGAGGGCACGCGCCTGGCCTTCGCCGCACCACCGCTGCGCCGCACGGGCCCGTTGGAGGCCGATCTGGTGGACCGCATCGCGGCAGCTTTGGGGCTGGCCGCAGGCGACATCCTCGATCATCAGTGGGTGGACAACGGCCCGAGCTGGTGTGCGGTCCTGCTGGGCTCGGTCGAGCAGGTGCGGGCGTTGCGCCCCGATTTCGGCCTGCTGCGGGATCTGAAGCTGGGCGTGGTGGCGCCGTGTGAACTGGACGAGGACACGGCCTTTGAAGTGCGCGCTTTCGTCCCCGGTCTGGGCATCAACGAAGACCCGGTCACGGGCAGCCTGAATGCCGGGCTGGCGCAGTGGCTGATCGGCGCCGGGCTGGCGCCTTACCACTACGTGGTCAGCCAGGGGTCGGCCTTGGGGCGCGAGGGGCGTGTGCATGTGGACCGCCACGGCGGTGACATCTGGATTGGCGGGGATGTGGTGGTGTGCATCGAGGGCGAGGTGGCCCTGTGAATCCGGTGCTGGCGCCGGCCTGTCTGGACCACCTGGTGGTGGCGGCCGACTCGCTGGCCCAGGGCGTGGCCTGGTGCGAGGAGGTGCTGGGCGTGACGCCCGGCCCCGGGGGCCAGCATCCGCTGATGGGTACACACAACCGGCTGTTGAAGACCGCCACGCCTGCGTATCCGGACGCCTACTTCGAAATCATCGCCCTGGATCCGCAGGCTGCAACGCCAGCGCGGGTGCGCTGGTTCGGCCTGGACGAGCCAGGCTTGCGCGAGCGACTGCGCCAAGGCCCGCGCCTGGTGCATGCGGTGGCGCGGGTTCTGGATCTTGAACAGCGTCGCGCAGCGCTGCTGCAGCTCGGCCTCGACCCGGGGGTGCCCGTCAAGGCGAGCCGCGACACGCCTCAAGGCCCGCTGGCCTGGCAGATGCTGTTGCGTGACGACGGGCAGCTGCTGTGCGACGGTGCGCTGCCCACCTTGATCCAGTGGGAGGGCCGTCACCCGGCGCAGGCCATGCCGGACTCCGGCGTCACGCTCCAGTCCTTGACCCTGCGCGGCGTGCCCGAGCGCGCTGCGGAGGTGCTGAGCCTGCAGGGCGTGGAGGTCGATCAAAGGGCGCCTACGCCGTCTGCGCCCGCCCTGACGGCAGTGTTGCTGACGCCGCGTGGTGAGGTCACGCTGCACAGTGCGGCACCTTGAACAGTAGCCCGCGCCGCCTCGAGCCCAGACCCGCTTCAGATCACTCCAGCGCCCAGACAGCTCTCTGGACAGCCCCAGACCAACGCAAGAGACCCGCATGACCGAAGAACTGTTTCGCGAGGATGCCACGCTGCTGCAGTGCGAGGCGCAGGTGCTGGCGATGGATGAACTGCCCGACGGCACCCGCGCCTTGGTGCTGGACCGCACGGTGTTCTATCCGCTGGGCGGCGGGCAGGCGGGCGACGCCGGCGTGCTGCTTCTGGCCGACGGCCGCGAGGTACCGGTGGCCGATACGCGCAAGCACAAGGACAGGCCCGGGGCCATTGCCCATCTGGTGGCGTCAGGTGCTGATGCTGCCGATCTGGCGCCGGGAGCACGCATCACGGCCCGCATCGATGCCGAGCGCCGGCGCGCCCACATGCGCTTTCACACGGCCACGCACCTGCTCTGCGCTCTGGTGCCGCACCCGGTCGACGGATGCTCCATCACCGCAGGCTATGCCCGGCTGGACTTTCACATGACCGATGCGCTGGACAAGGAGACGCTGACCGCTGGTATCGCTCGCCTGGTGGCCGGCGCGCACCCCGTGCGCCACCGCTGGATCAGCGAGGAAGAGCTGGACGCCAACCCGGGCCTGGTGCGCAGCATGAGCGTGCAGCCTCCGCGCGGCCTGGGTCGAGTCCGGGTACTGGAAATCGAAGGCGTGGACCTTCAGCCCTGTGGCGGCACCCACGTAGCCAACACCGCCGACATCGGCCCCGTCATCGTGACGAAGATTGAGAAGAAGAGCGCGATGACCCGCAGGGTCGTCCTCGGCTTTGCCGAGTCAGCCGCAGACTGAGCGCTCTTCTCCCGGCGCAGGCTCACATCGCGCAGCGATGTGCAGGCCCGCCCCTCTTGATCTCAGTTGCTGTAGCGCTCTGCCCGGAAGTCGTCGTGGCAGGCCTTGCAGGAGCCGCCCACACCGCCGAAGACCGCCTTGATGGCGTCCAGGTTGCCGGTCTTGGCGGCCGTCTCCAGCTTGGCGGCTTCGGCCACCATCTTGTCGGCGGCGGCCTTGAACTTGGCGCCGTCCTTCCAGATCTCGGGCTTGGCGCGGTGGGGCATGCCCTTGTCGGTGCCGTCGCCAAACGCCGAGAACGGCAAGGTGGACATCACAGCAACGATGTGTGCGCTGTCGTTCGCCGCCTTGGCGTCGTACGGCGCACGGCCCTGCACCATGGCGCCGATGCGCGCCACGTGGTTGCCCATCACGGTGAACGCGCTCTGGCGGTACTTGATGGCGTCTTCCGGCTTCTGGAACTGTGCCGCCGCGGGCAGGGCCGTCAGCACGCCGCAGGCGGCGGCCAGGATCATCAGCTTCTTCATGAGGGGGCTCCGATCAAAAAGGTCAGGGGCCGGCCAACCGGGGGGCGGTCGAACAGCGGTCGAGGATTGTGAGTCTAAGGACAGGATGGTTCAAGCGTGTTGACGACCTCGTGCATCCCGACTGACGCAGTCGCGTTATCGTTGAGATGTTCACACTCAAGTCATGCAGGGAGGTTGATCGATGTCGCAGTCCACTGTGCCGGTGCGGGTCTGGGACCTGCCCACCCGCGTCTTTCACTGGGTGTTGGCGCTCAGCGTCGTGGCCTCGATCGTCACGGCCAAGGTGGGTGGTGCGGCCATGGTCTGGCACTTCCGCCTGGGGTATCTGGCCCTGGGCTTGCTGGTTTTTCGCATCGTCTGGGGGCTCGTGGGCGGGCGCTGGTCGCGCTTTGCGAGCTTCTTCTATGCACCCGGCCGGGTGTGGGCCTACCTGCGCGGGCAGCGCGATCCTCAAGGCCGCGATGAGGTGGGCCACAGCCCCTTGGGTGCCCTGTCCGTCTGGGCCTTGCTGGGCCTGCTGTTGGCGCAGGTGGGCAGTGGCCTGTTCGCCGACGACGAGATCGCAAACGTGGGCCCGCTCAACCGATTTGTCAGCGGTGCCACGGCGCAACTGCTTACCGGCTGGCACAAGGAGGTGGGCGAGACGGTGCTGATCGCGCTGGTCGTGCTGCACGTGGCGGCTGTGCTGTTCTACCGCTGGGTGCGTCGCAAGGACCTGCTCACCCCCATGATCACGGGTGACAAGCCGCTGCCGGCAGACACCCCCGCCTCAGCCGACGGCGGGCCACAGCGGTGGCGCGCCCTGGTGCTCGCACTGGTGACCGCCGCCGCGGTCTACGGGGTCGTGCGGCTGGGCGGCTGAGGTGGGCACCGTGAACGAGCCTGCGCCCGCGATCGAATTGCGGGTGCCTGCAGAGCAGGCGCGGTTCGACGACACCCGCGCCATTTTCCGCGAGTACGCGGCGCAGCTGGGAGTTGACCTGTGTTTCCAGGGCTTCGAGGAGGAGCTGGCGAGCCTGCCTGGCGAGTACGCGCCGCCCGACGGCGCCTTGCTGTTGGCCTTCGTCGACGGCGCCTTGGCTGGCTGCGGCGCGTTCAGGCCCTTGCAGGATGTGGACTACGCCAACGCCTGCGAGATGAAGCGCCTGTACGTGCGCCCGGCTTACCGGCGCTTTGGCCTTGGGCGCTTGCTGGCGCGTCAGTTGATGGACCGGGCCATCGAGGCCGGCTACTCGACCATGCTGCTGGACACACTGGACGACATGGAGGCCGCGCGCAACCTCTACGAGACCCTGGGTTTCGAGGAGATCCCGCCCTACTACTT
>CAYSOD010000066.1:0-12548 GCA_964432385.1 uncultured Rubrivivax sp. | reverse complement strand
CGCGACAACACCCCGCAGGCACTCGCGCCGACGGGGCATCGCCGCGCGCCGAGGCCTCGTCGACCAGCCCGAGCCCCAGCAGCAGCAGCTCGTCCACGCGCTCGGTGGCGTCGTTGCGGGCCTGGTTGAAGCGGTCGATCGCGCGCTTGTTGGCTGCGATCTCTGCGTCGGCCACACGGGTGCGCCGCGCCAGATCCTCCTCCCGCCACAGCAGGGTGTTGAAGCGGTGGTTGGTGCGGATCCAGTGCCACAGCGTGCTCGTGGGAGCGCTTTGCGAGGCCGCTGGGCTCGCATTTGCGGGCCCTGCATCTGCTTGTGCATGGGTTGCTGTAGCGAAACCTGAAGGTGGCTCCGCAGGTGGCCACAGCGGGTCGGCCAGCAAACGGTCGTGCTCGGCGCACACCTGGGTGGCGTGCAGGGGCAGGTCAGGGCTCATGGGTCAGGCTCGGGATGAGGGCTCGAGTATCGATCGGGCCCGCACCAGCACCTCGTCCACCGTGGGCCAGCGCGGCCAGTGGCGCTCGATGTGGACGCTGGGGCCCCAGGGGCGCCACAGTATGGGGTCCGTCGGCCCCAGCACGGACAACAGGGGCGCTCCCACCGCCGCGGCGAGGTGGCCCGGCCCGGTGTCGTTGGACACCACCAGCGCCGCCTGGCTCATCAAGGCGGCGTAGGTGCCCATGCCCACGCCCTCGAGGGTGATGGCCCGCGGGTGGTCACGACGCGCAGCCTGCAATTCATCACCCGGGCCCGGGCACAGGACCACCTGGCGCCCGGTCTGCTGCATCAGGCGGTCGATGAAATCGGCGAAGTCGGGCCAGCGCTTGTCCTGCCCATCGAAGGTGCCGCCGGCGAACGGGCAGGCCAGTATGAAGCCTGGAGTCACGCCGTGGGCGGTGATCAAAGCCTGCGCTTCGGCCTGGGCTTGGGGGTGCAGGCGCCAGACGATGCCCTGCGGCACGGGCGCCGTGTCCCCCAGGAAGGCACTCCCGAGGGCCCAGTACTCCTCCAGGGTGTGCAGGCCTGCCGGGCGCGGCACGGCCTGGCGCAGCAGCAGGCTGCGGCCCTCGTAGGCAAACCCGGTGGGAGGCAGCCCGGCCAGACGCAACTCGAGCGCGCTGGAGAACGAGTAGGGGAAGGTCAATCCCAGGGGCGCCAGCCCAGCGCCGCCGAGGGCTTGCCGGAGCTGGCGCAATTGCCAAAGACGGTCCCAATGGCCCGCTGGCAGCTTGTGCACGGTCCAGCCGAAACCGGCCAACAGGTCACCCGCCCAACCCTTGCCGATGAGGTGCAATTCGAAGCCAGCGGCCTGCAACCGCTGAAGGGTGGGCACTGACAACACCACGTCGCCCACCCAGTTGCGAAGGCGCACCACCAGGGGGGTACGCCCGACGTTGGCCTTGCCAGGTGGGTGAGAGAGGGTGGGCTGCAGGTCCGCCTGAGGCATCGGCTGCATGTTATGCCGCCTCCGCGCAAGGGCCCGTCTGGTGGGCATGAGCCCACAGTTGAGCACGGGGACTACAGACCAGGCGAGTTCGAAAGACTGCGCTTGCGAGGCGTGACCATCGAGTCCGTCGCGGCAAACGATGCCCCCGCTACCGTCAGGCCCTCGCTCGACAGCCGCGCAGCCTGGACCGGACCCAGGCCTGACACGCGGCTGCGCAGGTCGTCCCAATCGGTGAAGGCGCCGCTGCCGCGCGCACTGAGGATGCGGGTGGACAGTTGAGGCCCGACGCCGCGAAGGCGCTCCAGTTCGGCCTGGCTGGCCTGGTTGACCTCCAGGTTCAGGGGCTGGGCCAGGGCCAGTTGGACGCCCAAGGCCAGCAGTAAGGCGAGGCTTGCACGGATCATGAGGAGACTCTCCGCGGTCTGGGTGCGGACCGTGTGGAACACGATGTGAGTCTCGGAGGTTCACCGTCGGCCGGGAACTCTCTTCCGGGGCCCCTGGAAGGGGGGCTCAGGCGCGGAGCCTGTCCTTGCAGACCTGCATCAAGCCATGGGATAGTCGGCGAAGCTCGTTCCCCAGGCGGTAGCGGTGGGTTGTCAAGCGCTTGAACCAGCGGAACTTGCGGGAAGGCGCTGCGGCCGCCTGGGAAATGGTTGAGGCCACGCCCGCATCGTGCAGCGCCACTTCCGGCACCACCCGCCGGACCTTGAGGCCGTATTTCCAGCCCTTGTCAAACTCGTGGTCGTAAGGCAGGCTCATGGGCAGCAGGCCTGCCAGATAGGCCTGCGCCGCGCGCCGGTTCACGAGGTAGGCACTTGAACCGGTGCACCGGCTCAGCATCACGGCCAGTTGGTGTGGCCCGCCCAGTGGCGTGGTGCCGATGGGCGTGCCGGAGTGCACGGCCGACAGTTTGACCATGTCCCAGCGCTCCGGCATGCCTGTGAGCGTGCGCACGATCTGAGCCATTACAGGTTGAGGCACCACGTCGTCTTCCAGGATCAAGCCGAACTGAAACGGACTGTCCATCAAGCGCTTGAAGGCCTGGACGTGGGAGAGGTAGCACCCCAGTTCCCCTGGCAGGGGCGTCATGCCGTGCTGACGGCAGTAACGCGCCGCATCCAGGCTCCCGGTCACCGTGGCCGGGTCCAGCGCCCGTCCATCGACGGCGGGCAGGCGTTCCCAGCGAATGCCCTGCAGGTCCAGGGTGGCGCCGATCCGACGCAGCCGTTCCGTGGAGCGCTCCAGGTTGATGACGAGGGTGAGAACCGATTCCATGGTCAGGCCTCCTCCTGCTGAATTCCGCAGGAGATCACTCCCGCCAGTGCTCAGCCACCCAGCGCGCCGGGCGGATGTAGCGAAATTGCCGGTTGCGCCGGCCCTCCAGGGCGTCAGGCGGGTTCACCTCGCCGTGGAAGATGACGATTCGTGTGTCCGCCGGGAAGCTGGGTTCGGTCCAGTAGTTGGTGGGCCAACGCGGGATGCAGTGGTACTTGAAGCTGCAGCACCACGCAGCCGGCCAATAGGCCAGCCGCCCTTGGCGGTGCATTACCTCGGACAGGAAGGCCTGCTCATTGCGCAGGCGCGAGCGCACCTCGTCCTGGGTGGCCCGAAACTCTTCCAGCACGTCAGCGTGTGCGCCGATCCGAAATCTGTAGACAGAGGAGTTGCCGGTCACGCGCCACGGGCGCTTCCAGTCATGGATGATGAGGAACTCGCCCGCTGTTTCGAAGAACGGCGTGATGTCGCCCACGATGACCACGTCCAGGTCGAGGAAGAGGGCGGTGCCCTGCAGCCCGTGAAGATCGGCCTCGAAGGTGGTGAGCTTGGTCCAGCCACGTTCTGGAATGCCGGGGGGCAAGGCCAGGCTGGGGATGGGCAGGCACCGAACCTCGGTGCGCACGCCGCGCCCATCGTCGGTCAGACAGACAAATTCGAAGCTTCCTCGCAGATGGCGGGCCACCATGGCGTAAAGGCGGTTCACGTACTCCGGCCCGTACTTGGTGCCCCACTTCATGCACAGCACGATGCGCCGAGCGTTGCCCTGGCTCATCACAGCTCCTCGATGGTTCGGGGTGGAAAGGTGTCCCAACCCAGGCAGCCTGGGCATTGCCAGAAATAGCGTTGAGCTTCGAAGCCGCAGGCCGCGCAGCGGTAGCGCTGCACCGGGCGCGCTGCCCGCTCGACCGCATGGCGGGCGGCCTCCAGACCGTCTGCGCCCCAGCGCTCCACGGGTTGCTGCAACAGCAGGCTGGCTGCTGACAGGGAAGGAGTCTGCAACAGTGCGCGGACCAGCCGCTCGGTGGATGGCGGCCCCAGCGGTTGCGCTCCCTGTTTTGCCGCGGAGCTTGCGGGTGGCGTCGATGGCGCGGTTTCAGTTCCGTCCAGCAGCAGCAGCGCTTGAAGCAAGGACAGCGACGGCGCACGATCGAACTGGGCCTGCACCTGAGCGCGTAACGCGGACTCCTGGCCCAGCGCCCGGGCCGCCCGCGCGAAGTCGATGGCCACCAGATCGAAGGCCTGCGGATGTCGTTGCAGCAAGGCTTTCCAGTGCTCGACAGCCTGGCCGTGGTCACCCTGTTCAAGCGCCCATTGGCCTGCGAGGACCCAGGGCCGGGCCAGCCCAGGCGCGGCCTGGCGTGCGGCTTCCATGCACGCGCTGGCATCGGCGTGGTCTCCACGGGCGCGCAGTTCGGTGGCGGTTTCACAGTGGTAATGCCCGATCCGAGCTTCGAAGGAGCCCGCATCGCCCGCTTGCAGCGACGTGGCCACCTCGATCGCGCGGTCCCAATCGCGGGCCCGCTCGTGCAGGGACAGCAAGGCCAGGCGGGCCGGCACTTCGAAGCTGCTGCCCTCGAGCCGGCGAAAGCTCTCTTCCGCACGGTCAAAGAGCCCGGCGCGCATGAAGTCCTGGGCCAGGGCGTGGCGCGCTCGCTGGTGGTCAACAGGGGCCAGGTCGGTGCGCGACAGCAGATGTTCGTGCACGCGGATGGCGCGCTGGAACTCGCCTCGACGTCTGAAGAGGCTGCCCAAGGCAAAGTGCAGGTCCACTGTGTCCGGGTCGCTCTGAATCGCTTCGATGAACACGTCGATGGCCTTGTCTTGCTGCTCGTTGAGCAGCAGGCTCAAGCCTTTGAAGTAGGCCCGCGGTGCGTCGCGGTGCTCGCGTCGGGTCTGCCGCAGGTCCAGGCGTGAGGCCATCCACCCCATCGCAAAGGCTGCCGGCAACGCAAGCAGCAGCCAGGACAGGTCAAAGTCCATCGCGCGGGGGAGCAGCGCCTGGCTCGCCGTCCGAAGGGCCCACGGGTGCAGTGCTGGCGCTGCTGCCTGCCATGGCCGGTCGCGCGCCTGATGGGGATGCTGCTTGGCGGCGCTTCCACCGCCCAGGCACCATGGCCACCACCCCCAGCACGCATCCGGCAGCAAAGGCTGCCAGCACCACGAACACCATGGGTGCTTGCCACTCCACACCAAAGAACCACTTCACTGAGGCCAGGTGCTGGTTGTTCAGGGCGAAGGCGAACAAGGTGAAAAACACCAGGGCCTTGAGGGTCCAGAGGATCAGACGCATGCTGTCTGAATTCTAGGTTCGCCCCTGTGTTCGCGGTCCGTATGGGCGGCCGCGAGCAGCAGCACGGTCATCATGAGGTGGAAGCTCACAATGCGCAGATCGTCGAACACGGTGTCGGTCAGTCCGTTGAGCAACATGGGCAGTCCCAGGGCCCAACCGGCATAGCGGGCCTGTGCGCTGCGCGCGGTCTTCGCAGCCAGAAGAATCGGCAGGCCGACGAGCGCAGTCCCGGTGATCAGGCCGGGCAGCCCCGACCAGAGCAGGAAGCTGAGGTATTGCTGGTGGGCCGTGGGCAGAACCGGGCTGCCCGCAGGCAGGTGTTGGCCAAGAACGGCCATTTCATTGAGGAAGCCGTACCCCCACCATGGACTTTGCAGGAACGCCTGCCAGGCTGCAGGCCAGTGCAGCGCCCGCGTCGCGATGCCGTAGTCCGCCAGTGTGGCGGCATCTGCACCGGCCGCGACACCCACCAGGGCGCCCCATCGCTGCTCGTACCAAGCCGACATGGTGGTCGTGGTCAGGGTCAGCACGGTGGCGATGGCGGCTATCGCCAGCAAGGACAGGCCCGTCCGTGGACTCCAACTCAGATCCCGTCTGAACCAAAGCAGCGGAAGAGGCATCAGCACGATGGCTGCCAAGGTGGATGCTCTGGCTCCGAGGACGGCGTTCAGGCACGCGATACCCGCCAGGTGGGTGACCAAGGGCACAAGCCATGGGCGGCCCGTGGCCCGACCGACCCCCAGCCATGCCAGCATCATCATCGGGACCAGCATCGTGCCGACAAACAGGGCATTGCCCGACAAGGCCCGCGGCCGGTGGTGGGTCATCCCGACACCGTGCACCACGATGAGGTACTCCAGCGAGGTCACGGTCACGGCGACCCACACCGACCAGGTGGCCCACCGCCCGATCTGTTCGTGAGTGATGCTGGCATGTAGAAACATCGGCGTGAGCACCAAGGCGGGCAGGATCACGAGGAGGAATCGCAGATCTCTCCACCAAGCCATGGTTGTGGCCGTCAGCAGATCGCCGGCCAGAAGCGTCAGCCACCAGGCCAGAGCAATGATGGCTATCCAGCGCTGCGGACCGTGCAGCACTTGTACGCAAGATGTCCGCAGAGATCCCGTGCTGAACGTCCAGAGGCTGGCGCCGAGCATGCAGACCGCGCTGCCCCACCCCAGGATGGGTGCAAAAACGAGCGCGATCCAGACTGCTCGAAGCAAAGGCTCATGCCCTTGGGTGTGTGGGATTGGCGCAGAACGGCCACTGGTCTGCCCGAGACCGGACGCGGCCTTCGGGTCGGTTGTCATGACGGCGATGCGCTGCGGTGAGCGGCCTCCATCACCCGATCGATGTCGATCCCGCGCGCCGAGGCTGCCAATGTGCAGGCACGCTTCCAGCGTATGCCCCACTTGGAGGGCAGGAGGCGGGCCATCTCGGGCCAAGGGGGGAAATGCTCATAGCGTTCAAGCACCTGGGCCAGGGTTTCCACTCGGGAGTCCTGTGCAAACTCGGCACGTTTTCGGGCAAAGCGACTCTGTGGCAGGCGCTCCAGGTCGTAGTTCCCGAAACCGAAATCTGGTTTCAAGTACTTGCCGTGCAGGTAGGTGATGTCAATGTAGCGCCGATGCAGGTGGCGGTGGGTGAAAACCTCGTGCTTGACCGAGTTGCGAAAGTAGGTCTTCTCGCTGACCTCGAAGTAGCCGTGGTCGCCATTGCCCACGAGGGGAGCTGTCGCCAGCACACCCAGGCCCTTTGCATCCTTGAAGAGGTTGAATCCGGAAACGCACCACATCTCGTGGCCCAGGCGGAACCCTCGCTGTCGCATGGATTGGACAAGCCGGGCGACACGGTCCGGGATTGCGATGTGGTCATCGTCGAGCTTGGTGGCCACCGTGAACCTCGTGCAGGCCAGCGCGAAATTCGAGTAGTTGGCCATCGACTCGGGCGCCTCGGGTGGCAGGCCTCTGTAGGCCGGGTCGCCCAGAGGGATGACCTTGTCTTGGTAGTGAAAGACCCGTACCTTATCCGGGTGGCGAGACTGCAACTCCGCTGCAATGTCTGCCGACCGGTCGGTGCACTGGTTGTGCACGATGACGATCTCGTCGAAGTAGGGCAGGTGGGAGCAGACGGCCTCGGCCAGGAAGGTCTCTCCGTTGCGGACCCTGACGAAGCCCGACACGCCGGGCCGTCGTTGGCGAACCTCGAGATCGGCGGGCTTGAACCGGTACTGGTTGACGGACTTCGTCACACTTTGCGGCCCGCCGACCTCAACGCAGATCCGCGCTCAGTTGCCCGATGATCCTCTTGGCGGCGTCGCCGGTTTCCGGCGCACCCTGGGAGTTCTGCACCGACACGGTCGTCTTGCCGCCTTCTGCCTTCAGATGGACGCGCAGACGTTGCACCGGAGCCTTGTCGCCCCTGCCGAACCACTTGGACAAGAAGCTGGGTTCTTCTTTGCCGGCCAGCGAGGGGTCGACATAGCGTACGAAGAAGAGCCCCGCGGCCCGGTCGCGGTCTTCCACCGAGAAGCCGCTGCGGTCCAGCGCAATGCCCACCCGACGCCAGGCGCGGTCGAAATCGTCGTCCACCACCAGGGTGGTGGCGCCAGTGGCCACGGGCGCAGGGCGGGCCTGCGCCGGGGCTGAAGCGGGTGAAGTCCTGGCCACGGCATCACGGGCCACCTCATCTTTGGCGCCCAGGCGGATCATCAGCGCCGAGAGCATCTCGGCTTCGAGTTGAGGATCCGAGGGCTTGGCTCGCCAGGTCGTGCCGTCCTTCTGCACGGAGGTGTAGACCTCCTCCATCGCCCGGTGGCTGATGTAGACCTCCGTGCCCGTGGCCGTGCGTTCCAGGCGCGTGCGATAGCGATCGCGCTCACCACTGGAATACAGCGCGTCAAAAACCCGCCCGATGGTGCGGCGGATGAAGTCCTCGGGGATCTTGGCGCGGTTTTCGGCCCAGCCGGTTTCGAGCACCCCGGTCTGCGCGTTCTCCACGTCGAATGTGAAGCCCCGCTCCGTCCAGAAGGCCTTGACCACGGGCCATACCTGCTCAGGCGGCAGGGGCACGCTCAGCCAACGCTGATTGCCCTGACGCTCCACGCGGATGTTGCCCACGGCCGCGGGCGCGACCTGCGTGGTGGTGGCTGCAGCGGTGCCGCGCGCCTCCATGCCGGAGGCGCTCACGGTGCCTGAGGTGGTGCGAAAGCGCCCCTCTCGGGCCAATTGCGTGAGGTCCGGCGGCACGTCCAGCGGCGCCGTCTTGGTGGCCTGGCTGCGGTAGTCCACCTTGCTCCCACCGAACAGGCCATCCAGGCTGGAACATCCCCCCAGCATCAGGGCGGCGGCGCAAGCGACTGCTGCCTTGGTTTGCAGTCGAGTCTCGGGCGCACGTCGGCGGGCGGGTGAGAGAGATTCCAGGCTTCGAGTCACTTCGGAGGTCTCCGGGTTCAGGGATGAGGTCGCTCTTGGGCTTGAGGCCGGGGTCATGGCGCTACGCTGCCGTCACTCGATGTGGTTGGATTTGAAGTCCGGCCTGTTCAGACGAGACCGCTGTCGCGCAGGGCTGCCGCGACCATGTCCTGGCCCGCTGGCGTCAGCTCCACCAGGGGCAGGCGCACGGTGGATCGGCAACGCCCCATCTGCTGCAGGGCCCACTTCGTGGGTGCGGGGCTGGGCTCGCAGAACAGTTGACGGTGCAGCGGCAGCAGCTGCAGGTGCAGCGCCGTGGCACGTTTGACATCGCCCTGCACGGCAGCCATGCACATGTCGTGCATCAGGCGTGGGGCCACGTTGGCGGTGACGCTCACATTGCCGTGGCCGCCCAGCAGCATCAGCGCGATGGCCGTGCCGTCATCACCCGAGTAGATGGAAAAGCCCTGAGGTGCCTGTTTGATAAGCCAGGCCGCGCGTTCGATGTTGCCGCTGGCCTCCTTGATGCCGATCACGCCCGGCACCTGGGCCAGGCGCAGCGCGGTTTCGGGCTGCATGTCGGCCACGGTGCGGCCCGGCACGTTGTACAGCACCACCGGCAGGTCCACCGCCTCGGCCACCGCGCGGAAGTGCCGGTAGATGCCCTCTTGCGAAGGCTTGTTGTAGTACGGCACCACCTGCAGCGAGCAATCGGCCCCCACCTGTTTGGCAAAGCGTGTCAGCTCGATGGCCTCGGAGGTGGCGTTGGCGCCCGCGCCGGCCATGATGGGTACGCGGCCGCGCGCATGTTCTACCGAGACACGGATGATCTCGCAGTGCTCTTCCACCGAGACCGTGGGCGATTCACCCGTGGTACCGACCACGCCAATGCAATCGGTGCCCTCGGCGATGTGCCAGTCGATCAGCTTGCGCAGGGCGTCGTAATCGACGCTGCCGTCTTCGTGCATGGGCGTGACCAGCGCCACGATGCTGCCAACAATCGGAGTCATGGAAGGGTTCCTGATGGGAGGTGCGAGTTTACCGGGCCGGTTTGCACTTGGCGGGCGCTCGACGTCAAGGGTCGTCAAGGGAGCGTGGAGGTTGCGGAGGTCAGCGGCAGCGGTAAACGCGCCGCCTCCGCCGCGGAAGCTGCCTCAAGCCTCGCGCAGATGCGCTGCACCAGGCGCGGTGGGTCGTCCAGGTAGCCGTCTTCGTAGCCCAGAACCCTCAAACCTCGAGCCGTCTCCAGCAGTTCGCCAGGCCGCAGCAGAAACTCCGGCCGTGAGGGGCGTCCGAATTGCGCATGCCCAAGGCCAAAGGTCTCGTAGATCAGCAGGCCGCCTTCGGTCAGGCTGCCCACGAGCGTTGGCAGCAGGGGGCGCCACAGGTAGTGGGTGACCACCACGGCATCGAATCGCCGGCCCACCAGCGGCCAGGGGCCGGACTCCAGATCGGCCAGCAACAGTTCCACCGGCAGGTGAAGTCTCTCCGATGGCTGTGCGCCACGGATTCCTTCCAACGCCTGCGCGTCGCGGTCCACGCCCGTGACGCGCATCCCTCGACGTGAGAGCCAATGAACGTGCCGGCCGCTGCCGCAAGCCACGTCCAGCACCGTGCTGCCCGCCTTCAGATGAGAGGCCCAACGCGTCACCCAGCCGGAAGGCGGGCCGATGCTGGCGTGCGACAGACTGGCTGGCATGTGGGTGATGCGCGCAGAGGCTGCGGGATGGATCCGACCGGGGCCGTACGCTGTTCAGTGGCCCATGCTCAGAAGCAGGCCCAGATGCGATTGGCGATGTCCAGTGCCAAGTGCGGGTTCAGGTAACTGGCAAACACGGCGGCCAGGACCATGGCTGCCACCACCCAGGCGACGACCCGCCGGCCGACTCCTGCAGGGCGGTCTGCACCCAGGGCGTCAAAGAGTCGTCGAGAAGGGCGGCTGTTCATGGGAGAGACTTCAGCGCAACCTCGAGGTTCACGCTGGCTGCGGCGCCGCCCGCACGATGGGCGACTCCTTGACCGGGAGGTTGATGAGCGCCGCAAACACGCCCAGCGCGATGCAGATGCCCCACACCACGTGGTAATTGCCCTGCAGACCGTAGAGCCAGCCACCCATCCAGGCGCCCAGGAACGAGCCCACCTGGTGGCTGAGGAAGACGAAGCCGCTGAGCATGGACATGTACTGCACGCCGAAGATCTGTGCGATCACAGCATTGGTGGGCGGCACGGTGGACAGCCACAGCAAGCCCATGGAGGAGGCGAAGAGGTACACGCTCCAGGGCGTGAGCGGTGCCAGCAGGAACAGCGTGATGCACACCGAGCGCAAGGCATAGATGGCGCTCAGGATGTAGCGGCGGGGGAAGCGCTGCCCCAACTCGCCGGCGGTGTAGGTGCCGATCACGTTGAACAACCCCACCAGCGCCAGCGCCGTGGTGGCCACTCCGGGGCTCATGCCGTGGTCCTTCAGATAGCTTGGCAGGTGCACACCGATGAAGACCACCTGGAAGCCGCACACGAAGTAGCCCGCCATCACCAGCCGGAAGCTGCCATAGCCGAAGGCCTCGCGCAGGGCACCGGACACACTCTGAGACGACCCCGCGGGGGGTCTCAGAACCGTGCGGTGCTCTCGCAGTCCAAAGGACAGCGGGATGATGATCAGTGCGGCTGCTGCCAGCATCCACAGTGCACCCTGCCAGCCGAACGAGGCGATGAGCGCGTTCTCCACCGGCACCATGAGGAACTGCCCGAACGAGCCCGCTGCCGCGCCAATGCCCATGGCTCGTGAGCGCTTCTCAGGCGCCACGTTACGGCCGATCACACCGTAGATCACGGCGTAAGTGGACCCGGCCTGGGCGATTCCGATCATCACGCCGGCGCTCAGGGCAAAGCCCACGCTGGAGGTGGCGCTGGCCATGCCGGCCAGGCCGGCTGCGTAGAAGAGGCTGCCCGCCATCAGCACGCGGAAGGCACCGAAGCGGTCTGCAAACACGCCCGCCAGCGGTGCTGCCAGGCCCCAGCCCAGGTTCTGGATGGCCATGGCCAGTGCGAAGGCCTCTCGGGACCAGCCCCGCTCCATGGTGATGGGTTGCAGCCACAGGCCGAACCCGTGGCGGATGCCCATGGAAAGTGTCAGGATCAGGGCGCTGCACAGCAGCACCTGGGCCATGGACAGGCGCCCGTCGGCGCTGGCGGAAGAGCCTGGTTGCCCAGGCGACGAGGGAGCAGTCATGAATCCATTGTCGAGGAGAATCCGCGCCCATGCCGACCGTCAAGACCGCCGCCGCCTACGCTGAAAGCTCCATCCGGGTGCTCAAGGGCCTGGAGCCCGTCAAGCAGCGCCCGGGCATGTACACCCGCACCGACAACCCGCTGCACATCGTGCAGGAGGTGATCGACAACGCGGCCGACGAAGCGCTGGCCGGCTTCGGCAAGCGCATCGCAGTCACGCTGCACGTTGACGGCTCGGTGAGTGTGGAGGACGACGGGCGCGGCATCCCCTTTGGCCTGCACCCCGAAGAGGGCGTGCCCGTGGTGGAGATCGTCTTCACCCGATTGCATGCGGGCGGCAAGTTCGACAAGGGCTCGGGCGGGGCCTACAGCTTCTCGGGCGGCCTGCACGGCGTGGGCGTGAGCGTGACCAACGCCTTGGCGCGGCGCCTGCAGGTCACGGTCTACCGCGATGGCCAGGTGGCCACGCTCGCCTTCAGCGGCGGTGACGTCGTGGAACCCTTGACGGTGCGTGAACGCAGTTCTACCGACCGCCGCCAGGGCACCACGGTGCGCGTCTGGCCCGATGCAAAGTACTTCGAAGGCGCGGACCTGCCGCGTCAGGAACTGGTGCATCTGCTGCGCAGCAAGGCGGTGTTGATGCCCGGCGTGACCGTCACGCTCGCCGTGGAGAAGGCTTCAGGCAAAGACCCGCGCGATGCAGAGACCCAAGCCTGGCTCTACAAGGGCGGGCTTCGCGACTACCTCTCCCTGGGCCTGGCCGCAGACCCGATCATCCCGCTGTTCGATGGTGAGCAGTACGCCAGCGGCGCGGAGTCCGACAACGTGGCCGAAGGGGAGGGCGCTGCCTGGTGCGTGGCCTTCACTGACGATGGCCACACGCTGCGCGAGA
>CAYSOD010000065.1:0-12621 GCA_964432385.1 uncultured Rubrivivax sp. | reverse complement strand
GCACCCCTCGTGCTCACAGGCAGCCACCAGATCGATCTGCTCAAAGGCGTCTCTCAATCACTCGCGGGCCGGACATCGCTGCTGCAATTGCTGCCGATGTCGGTGAATGAGATCCGCGACGCGGGCTTGAACCTCACTACGGATTCACTGATCCACCAAGGCGGCTACCCCCGCATTCACGCCGAGCGCCTGGACCCGGCCGTCGTGCTGTCGGACTACTTTGCCACCTACGCCGAACGCGACCTGAGGCAACTGATGGAAGTGCGCCGGCTGGATGACTTCCGGCGCTTCGTGCGCC
This sequence comes from uncultured Rubrivivax sp., assembly GCA_964432385.1. Taxonomy (GTDB): domain Bacteria; phylum Pseudomonadota; class Gammaproteobacteria; order Burkholderiales; family Burkholderiaceae_C; genus Rubrivivax. Next base: position 12,323 of record CAYSOD010000065.1, on the reverse strand, counting down.
TGGCTGCAGGCCGGGTGGGCCAAGTGCTCAACGTGCACAGCCTGGCAGCGGATGCAGGCGTTTCGGACCGCACCGCGCGGGACTGGCTCAGCGTGCTGGAGGCGAGCCATCTGGTGTGGTTACTGCCGCCTTGGCACGAGAACCTGGGCAAGCGCCTCACCAAGGCGCACAAACTCTACTTCTGCGACGTGGGCCTGGCCGCCTGGTTGATCGGTATCACCCAGGCGGCACAACTCTCATCACACCCGCTGCGGGGAGCCTTGTTCGAGAACCTGGTGGTGATGGAGTTCGTCAAGCACGCGCTCCACCGAGGTGAGCGTCCGGACCTGCACTTCTTCCGGGACAGCAACGGCCTGGAGGTGGATCTTTTGGTCGGCAACGGCCTGCCACCCGGTCAGCTCGGTCTGGTGGAAATCAAGTCCGGGCAGACGGTGTCGTCCACTTGGTTCAAACCGATGGAGCGGGTAGCCCTGGCCTTAGGCACGTCTCGGGTCGGGCGGCGCATGCTGGTGTACGGTGGTTCTGAGCATCAGACCCGTCAGGGTGTGGAGGTGGTGGGCTTTTCCGCGGGCCTGCTGAACACCGATGACCACGAGATGGCCCATGCATGACCAGACCGCGCGCACCGGCCCAGCGGGCCAGGTAGACCCACAGGTCTGGCACACCGGCCGCTTCCGCCTGATGCTGAGCCGCGTGCACCTGATGGGCATCGTCAACGTGACGCCGGACTCGTTCTCCGACGGCGGGCGCTTTGTGGAGGCGCGGGCGGCCATCGCACACGCCGAACGCCTGGTCTCGGAGGGTGCTGACCTGCTGGACCTGGGTGCGGAGTCCACTCGCCTGAACGCCACGCCCGTGCCAGCCGAAGAGGAGTGGCGTCGACTGCAACCGGTGCTCGACGAGGTGGTACGTTGGGGCGTGCCGGTGTCGGTGGACACGCACAAGCCCGAAGTGATGCGCGCCAGCCTGGACGCGGGTGCCGACCTGATCAACGACGTGCGAGCGCTCACAACCCCGGGCGCGCTGCAGGCCCTGGCCACCCACCCCAGCGCTGGCGTGTGCCTGATGCACTCACGTGGCGACCCCACCACGATGCAGAGCCTGGCGCAATACGACGATGTGATCGAGGACGTGGCCGCCTTCCTGGTCAAGCGGTTTCAGGCCGCGTGCGCTTCGGGCATCGCCGCCGAACGCATCGTGCTGGACCCGGGCTACGGTTTTGCCAAGACCACGGAGCACAGCGTGGAACTGCTGGCACGTCAAGAAACGCTGCTGGCACGACTGGCAAAGGCTGGCGTGGATCGCCCGCTGCTGGCGGGCCTTTCGCGCAAGGGCACGGTCGGCCGTCTGACCGGCCGGCACGTGGAGCAACGCCTGGCCGGCAGCCTGGCCGCCGCGCTGCTGGCGGTACAGCGCGGTGCGCGGGTGCTGCGCGTGCACGACGTGGCCGAGACGGTGGACGTGCTGAAGGTCTGGCAGGCCGTGGCCGCCTGGCCGCAGGAGCCAGCCACCGGGACGGCTGTAACCGGCTCGAACGATGGCAGAGCCCTCGCAAGCGAACCGGGCGAGACCGTCGTCATCGGTCTGGGTGCCAATCTGGGCGATGCACGCTCCACCCTGACGTGGGCATTGCAACAACTGGCAGCCCACCCTGCCGTGCAGTTGCAGCGAGTCTCCAGCCTTTACCGCACCCGCCCCGTGGACGCCGGAGGACCGGACTATCTCAACGCGGTGGCCCTGCTGACCACCTCGCTGGACCCGCAGGCCTTGCTGGGTCTGCTGCAGGCTCTGGAGCAGCAGGCCGGCCGCGAACGCCCCTACCGCAACGCCCCGCGCACGCTGGACCTGGACCTGCTGCTCTACGGCCAGCGGACACTGAACACCGCCCAACTGACCCTGCCCCACCCCCGAATGCACGAGCGCCGATTCGTGCTGGAGCCTCTCGCCGAGATCGCGCCCAATCTGGAGGTCCCCGGCCAAGGGTCGGCGATCTCGCTTCAGCAAAAGAAGGCAGCCGATCAGCGTGTTCAACGAGTGGACCGTATCGATCACCCTGACGGGTGGTAAGCCGCCCTCAACCCCAGCCGCCCGGGGTGCTGAACGTCTTTCGTTTTGCGCGTAACCCTGGCTTGTGCCAGGCGCTTGAAGTTCCTATGCTCCGACGCACACCGTCGCGCCGACACGGTGTCTTGCCGTCCCAACCCTCTACCCTCTCTGACCCCTGGAGCCCCATTCCATGATCGACGCTGCCACTTGGATCGCTCAGACGCTGGACCAGCGAGCGCCTCACATCGGGGCGATGCCGGCAGCGCTGCGCCCTGGGGATCTTGACGCCGGCTACGCACTGCAGGACCGCGTCACCGCCCTGATGGCCTCGAGCGGCCGCGGGGCGACGATCGGCTGGAAGGTGGGCAGCACCACCGCGTCGATGCAGCGCCTGCTGGGCGTGCCGCAGCCTGCGGCCGGCCGCATGTTCGAGTCCAGTCTGATACCCGCCGGCGCCACCATCGACTTCGGGCGCTACCGGCGCCCGGCCATCGAGTGCGAGGTGGCGGTACGACTGGGCCAGCCCCTGGACGCGCGTGACGGCGCATTGACGATCGAGGCCGTGGCGCAAGCCATCGACACGGTGCACCCGGCCATCGAATTGGTGGATGACCGCTACGGCGACTTTGTCCAGGCTGGCGCGCCTCTGATGGTGAGCGACCACTTCTTTCACGCAGGTCTCGTACTGGGCGACCCAGTGCCGTCCTGGCGAGCGCTTGATCTCGCCACCGTGCGCGGCAGCACCTGGGTCGACGGCCTGGAGAAACTGGTCGGCACGGGCGCCGACGTGCTGGGCCACCCGCTGAAGTCAGTGGCCTGGCTCGCCGGGCACCTCGCTCGGCGGGGGCAGCGCTTGGAAGCGGGCGAGATCATCTCCACCGGTAGCCTGCCCCTGCCCTGCTGGGCGCAGGCAGGCCAGCACATCGAGATCCGCATCGAGGGCCTGGGCCGCGTGGGTGTGCAGTTCTCAGGCTGAGCACCTGCCGTCAGGGAAACGACCAACAAGGGCCGCCAGAGCCCAGTGATGAGGCCCAGGCAACACCGCCGCAGGCATCACACGGGGCGTGTGTGCCGTCATCGAGGCGCGCGCAGGGCCCGCCCAGGCGTTCAGGTCACCAAGTAACGAGCGACCGCCTCCTCGTCCCAGTCGATGCCCGCGCCGGCCCGGTCCGGGATCAGCGCGCAGCCCTTCTCGATGCGCAGAGGCTCCTGCAGCACGGGGTTCGCCCAGTCCACGTACTCGAGCCAATGCGCCGTGGGCGTGGCCGCCAGCAGGTGCGCGCTGAACTCGGGGAAGAGATGGCTCGACATTTCCATGCCGAACGCATGCGCGAGCGCCGCAGCGCGCATCCACCCCGTGACGCCGCCGATGCGCTGCACATCGGGCATCACGTAGTCCATGGCGCGGGCCTGCAGGGCTTGCAGCAACTCGTGGGAGGAAACGAGGTTCTCCCCGGTCTGAACGGGTGTGCGCAGCGCCTCCGCCACCCGGGCACTGCCCGAGAAATCGTTGTGCCGCACGGGCTCCTCGATCCAGGCAAGCCCCTCGTCATCCAGCAGGCGGCCCCGCAGGATGGCCTCGTTCCAGGTGAGCTTCTGGTTGAAGTCGCTCATCACGGCAGCGCGGTCCCCGAGGCGGGAGCGCACGGCGCGGACCGCCGCGAGGTCCTCGGCGGGGTCGTCCCGTCCAAGCCGCAGCTTGACGGCGGAAAAGTCTCCCTCGGCCACAAGGGCCTCGGCTTCGTCGGCGACTCCCTCCACGGGCTGGATCCAGAGTCCGCAACTGTTGTAGGCGCGAATCGGCCGAACCGAACCGCCCAGAAGCACTGCGAGCGGCACACCGCGGGCCTTGGCCAGTGCGTCCCAGGCGCACATGTCCAGACCGGCGAGCGCCAGACCCATCACGCCCGGTGTGTCGATCAGCGTGAGCCGCCGGCGAAGCTTCGTATCCAGGTCGAGCGGGGCCACCGCATCGCCGCGGATCATGGGCGCCAGACCGGAGAGAAGATCCGTCAGGGGCTTCAGCACGGCGGGCATGAAGGCAAACACGTAAGACCTTCCCGTGATGCCCTCCTCCGTTTCCAGGTCGATCAGCACCAGGGACGCCATCGGCATCGCCCCTGTAGCGGCGGCGGGCGGGCGGCGGAAGGGCACGAGCACGGGGCGGGCGCGTACCGCCCGGATGGTGAGTCTGTCGGTCATGGCGAGGTTCCTGGTCAGAAGGTGTGAGTGGAGTGCCATCCAACGCCCTCCAAGTCAAGTCGAGCATAGGGAGTTCAGGCGCCTTCCACAAGCCCAACCCAAGCGCCGGATCAGCCCAGAGCATGGCGAACAAGCCGTGTACCCTGGCGACGAAGGATGACAGGCTGCCGGTATCGCAGCCGGTAGAGTCCGGCTGCCCACTGGGACATCCCAATGGCCCGATCACCCAACTCGCCAGCCAGCCTGTAACCGCCCCGGCAGGTACCACACGGCGCCTGAACCCCCGCCCCGCTTAGCCATGCCACCGACTGACCTGCCCTCGCCTTCGGCCATCTCGCAAGTCCCGACTCGCACAGCCGCCATCGTCGTCGGCGCCGGCCCCGCGGGCCTGGCTACCTCAGCGTGCCTGGGCCTGCTCGGTATTCAGGCCTGCGTGCTCGAGCGCAGCGGCAGCGTGGGCGCCTCGTGGCGCTCGCACTACCCCCGGCTGCACCTGCACACCGTCAAGGAACTCTCGGCCCTGCCGGGCCTGCCCTTTCCCGCGCAGGCGCCGCGCTACGTGCCGCGCGAGCAGGTGGTGCGGTACCTGGAGGACTACGCCAGGCACTTCGGCATCCGGCCGCTCTTCGGGGTGGCGGTGCAGCGCATCGAGCCGCTTGCAGCGGGTACAGGCTGGGCGGTGATCTGCGAAGACGGCCGGCGCATCGAGGCACCGCACGTGGTCGTGGCCAGCGGCGCGAACGCCCGCCCGCGCCGCCCCGAGCTGCCTGGCGAGCAAACTTATGAAGGTACCGTGCTGCACAGCCACGCCTACCGCGACCCCGCACCTTTTACGGGACAGCGGGTGCTCGTGGTGGGCATGGGCAACACGGGGGCGGAGATCGCGCTCGACTTGTGCGAAGCAGGCGTTGAGGTGGCACTGTCAGTGCGCTCGGCCGTCAACATCGTGCACCGCGACGTGCTTGGGCGACCCACGCAGCGCACCTCGATCCTGCTGGGCCGGCTGCCGCCGCGCCTCGGCCACACGCTCGCGACCTGGCTGCGAAACCTGACGGTGGGTGACCTCTCGCACTGGGGCCTGCGCACTCCGAGCACCTCGCCGCTGGCGCAACTGCGCGAGGAAGGGCGCACGCCCGTCATCGACGTGGGCACGCTCGCGCGCATCCGCGCCGGCGACATCCGGGTGCACCCTGGCATCGAGCGGCTGCTCGGCAGCGGCGCGCGCTTCACCGACGGTCAGGAGGCGCCCTTCGACTCGATCGTCCTGGCCACCGGCTACGAGGCTGGCCTGCGCGATCTCGTGCCGGACGTGAAACTCGGTCTCGACCCACGCGGCCTGCCGCTCGAGGCCATCGGCCGGGGCGCGCGCAACGGGCTGCACTTCACGGGCTTTGACCTGCGGCAGCCAGGAGGGTTGCTGCGCACGATCGGGGAGCAAGCGCAGGAGATAGCGAATCAAGTGGCGAATGAGGTATCGGCACGCGCGGCTAGACAGCCCGCTGGCCAGATGCCCCAAATTTGAATCAGCCCTTCGCCTGTCTCTGAGCAGACACGTTGCTCACCAAGGGCCGGTCGCCACAAGGTCGTAGCAGGCCGTCTCTGCGTCGCCTTCTGAAACGGCCCCGCGAATCGCGTGCTGGACCCGGTCCGGCGCGCGCTCGCCGAGCGCTGGATCCTCGATCAATTGGAGGCCGGCGTCTTCGAGCCGGTCATCGACCGTGTCTTCACGCTCGAGCAGATCGTGCAGGCCCATGCCTGGATGGACGCCAACGCAGCCAACGGAAAGATCGTGGTCCGTGTGGGGGAGCCGCTCGTGCCATGAAATCCTGGCCCTGTCGCGCCGCCCCGCAGAGGCCACCCAAGAACAGGTGGCGGATCACGCTGCACCCGAGGCGCTGTCGGCCTTCCACGTGATGCGCGCGGGCGTGTTCGAGCAGTTTGGGCTTCAGCCCCGACGGTAAGGGGCGGTGCGGGTGCGGCAGGCCGACACCCGCGCGCAGGCAATCGCCCCGCTGGCTCAGCTGCCCGTGGTACGCGAGCGCGTCATCGAGTCACTGGTCCCTTGTCTCGCTCATCTCCCTCATCTCCCTCATCCCTCGCAACTCAGGCATCTCAGCCCAGTTGCATCAGCACCACCGGCAGGAGCACCGCGCTGACAACACCGTGCAGGCCCATCCCGAGGCTGGCGTAGGCGCCGGCCACCGGGTGCACGCTGAAGGCGCGCGACGTGCCGATGCCGTGCGCGGCCACGCCCAGCGCGAAGCCACGCTGCCACCAGGCCGTGACGCCGGCGGCGTTCAGCACGAAACGCCCAAGCACCGCACCGAGCACGCCAGTGGACACCGCGAAGATGGCCGTGAGCGTCGGAGAGGCCTGGACGCGCTCGGCAATGCCCATGGCAATGGGCGCCGTGACCGACTTCGCCCACATCCCGCGCACCAGCGCCTCGTCGGCCCCCAGCGCCTTCAGGACACCCACCGCCACGGCGATGGACGTGACCCCCCCGGCAGCCATGGCCAGCGTCAGCGCACCCAGACGGCCCTTGACGGAGGCCCACCCCTTGTAGATGGGAATCGCCAGTGACACGGTGGCGGTGCCCAGCAGGAAATGCACGAACTGCGCGCCTTCGAAGTAGCGCTGATAGGGCATGCCGGCCAGCACCAGCCCGGCCGCCACCAGCACCACGGCGATCAGCACCGGATTGGCCAGCGGGTTGCGCTGCGTGCGCTCGTAGACCGCCAGGCCCAAGGCGTAGGCCCCCAGCGTCAGGACGAGCGCGAACAGCGGAGAGCCCGCCAGGTAGACCCAGATCTCGTGGATGGGCGGCAGTTCAGGGCGCATGCTCGTCCTGCGCCGCTGGCGGGGCCAACCGCTTGAGCACCAGGGCCGTGACGAAGATGGTGGCCACCACGCTCAGCAGCAGGGCGGCCGAGACCGCCAGCGCGTTCTCTTTCAACAAGGGCCAGAACATCACCACGCCGACAGAGGCCGGCACGAACAGCAGCCCCAGGTGCTGCAGGATGCCGCCGCCCACCAGTTCCATGGAAGGCGGCACGCGACCTCGCCAACCCAGGAACGCCAGCAAGAGCACCAAGCCCACCACCGGGCCGGGAATGAAAGGGATGATGAACGCGCTGATCACCTCGCCCAGGGCCTGGAAGAGCAGCAGTTGCAGCAGGCCGTGTATCAAGCCAAGGCCTTCCCTGAAGGGTTGTCGTGTTGGGGAACCATCCTACGCTCTCGGGCCTGCCTGCGAGCTGCCGGGCAATGGCGCCTCAGCGCTCGCTCAGCGGGTTGGCGCCTGGGGTCTGGAAGCTCAGATCGTGCGGTAGTGTGGCGCCACAGCCCGCCATGACCCAACCTTGGTCACCCCAGTCGCACAGCATGTGTCGAGGCGAGGCTTAAGTCCGCCTGGATTCCTCGGCGAGACGCGCGCGATCGTTCATGCGCCGCGTGCCTTGGCCCGCTCCTGATCCACGAGCAGCCGGCGGAGAATCTTCCCGGACGGGGACTTGGGGATGGACGCCACGAACTCGACGCGACGCACCTTCTTGTACGGCGCCACATGCTCCGCCACGTAGGCCATGACGGCCTCGGCGTTGATGGGGGAACGGATCACCACGAAGGCCTTGGGGATTTCGCCCGCTTCCTCGTCCGGCACCGGAATGACCGCCGCATCCGCAATGGCTGGATGACCGAGCAGAACCGCCTCAAGTTCGGCGGGCGGCACCTGCAGCCCCTTGTACTTGATGAGCTCCTTCACGCGATCCACGATGCGGAACCAGTTGTTACCGTCGACCACGGCCACATCGCCTGTCTTGAACCAGCCATCCGGCGTCATGCAGGCCGCCGTGGCGTCCGGCTTGTTGAAGTACCCCTTCATGACCTGCGGGCCGCGGATCCACAGTTCGCCCGGCTTGCCTGCCAGCGTGTCCGCACCGGTTTCCGGATCCACCACGCGGCACTCGGTGCTGGCCATGCAGGTGCCGATGGAATCGAGCTGCTCGGGGCCGTCGCCCATGGGGTGCACGTGCGTGACCGGACTGGTCTCTGTCAGCCCATAGCCCTGACGCACGCGGACGCCGAACCGCCGTGATCGGCTCCATCTGCAGGAGATTGGCCACCAGGTTGCGATGCGTGAGCATGACCCCCTTGGGAATCCCCGAGGTGCCGCTGCTGTAGGGGAGTGCGGCCACATCGTCCATGCGGATCTGATGGGCGGGTGGCGCCTCACCATGCGTCATCAGAGCCGCGAAGGGAGTCGCACCCTCCGCTGCACCGAACACCACGATCTCACGCACGGTGCGTGCGTGCTGCGACGCCGCCTGGCACTTCGGCAGCAGATCGGGGATGGTCACCAGAAGGACCGCCCCGCTGTCGGCAAACTGGGCCCCGATCTCCTCGGCCGTAGCGATCGGATTCACGGTGGAACAGATGGCCCCGATCGATACGGCGGCATAGAAAACGATCGGGAACTCCGGCAGGTTGGGGCTCACCAGCCCCACGACGTCCCCAGGCCTGACCCCATGCGCCACCAGCCCGGCCGCCACGCGACGGACCGCCGCCTCGAGCGCACCGTAGCTGTAGCTGCGGCCCGTGGCCCCGCAGATGATGGCGGGACGGTCGGCGAACTGCGAGGCCCGTTCGAACACGAACGGGACGAGCGTCTGCTCCGGAATGGAGATCTCGGGGTAGGGACCGCGAATGATGCGGGGCTCAGCCATGGAAGTCTACCGAACGAGTGAGGTAGGAGCGGAGGGTGCGCCGGTCGACGTTCAGTCGACCCGGGCATAGGAAATTCAAACGCCCTCTTCAAGACGACAGGCCCTGGGTAAACCCGACACGTCGCGTGCTGCTCGCACGGTCGCGCGCCCGGGTTCACACGGATCCTGAGGACGCCCGCCGGCGTGGTGACACTTGATGCAGGCAGCGCCATCCCGGCCGGGTCACACGACTCAGCCTCGTAAACATTGCCATAAAGGATTACCCTGCATGAACGCTGCCACCAAGTACCTGCTCGAAGAAAGCCAGATGCCCTGCGCCTGGTACAACATTCAGGCCGACCTGCTCAAGGCGCTGCCGCGCGTGCTGCACCCTGGCACGCTGCAACCCGGGGGTCCGAGCGACCTGGCGCCGCTGTTCCCAATGGAACTGATCCTCCAGGAGGCCAGTGGGGCACCTCGCTGTCCTTCGCGGGCTTCGCCCGCCACGAAGGCATCGTGCCCGCCCCCGAGGCCAAACATGCTGTCAAGGGCGCCATCGAGGAAGCCATGCGCTGCAAGCGCGAAGGCAAGAGCGAGACCATCCTCTTCAACCTCTGTGGTCACGGCCATTTCGACATGACGGCCTACCAGAAGTACTTCGCTGGCGAGCTCAAGGACGAGTCCTACAGCGAGGAAGAGCTGGCCATGGCCCTGGCTGGATTGCCCTCGGTACCGGCGGGGGTGTGAGCCAACGCTGGCTCAGGCGCTGGCCGGGCCGTGTGCCGCATCGTCGTCCGCCGCGGCCCACGTCAAAGCCGACCAGGGCTGGCGGGCAAGCCAGCCCAGCAGCAACGCCCCCGCCAACGCCGCCGAGCAGGTCAGGACCTGCACCCAGGGTGCCGGGTCGACCCAGCGGCGGGCATAGATGGCCAGCAGCGCCACCGCGACCCAGGGCGCCAGACGCGTGAAAGCGCCGCGCACCCACATGGCGGCAGCTGCCAGCAGCACCAACGCCGAGGCCACGAAGACCAGCGTGAAGAACAAGCCGGCAATGCCCTGCGCCTTGCCCAGCTGATGCCCCCAATACGCGAAGGGCAGCCAAGCCGCACAGCCCAGCGCCAGTACACAGGCCAACAGGCGCGCACGCCGGGCCGAACCGTCAGCGGGCTCGGCCCTTTGGCTGGGCACCAGCAAAGGGATCAGCGCCAGCGACAGCAGGCCCACGCAGGCGTCGATGAACATGGTGCGCGGATAGCCCAAGGTTTCGGCGGACAGACCCAGCCAGGTGGCGCTGTAGGCGATGGCCAGGTTGGCCATGGCCATGTAGGCAGTGAACTGCGTGCCGGCCACCTTGGGCGTGGTCACATCCATCATGATGGCCGAGCGCGTGCCATACATCAGACCCATGAAGAAGGTGTAGGCCATTGACGCGATCCAGAGCGCCGAGACCAACAAGGGGTCGATGGCACCGGCGCTGCCCGGCGCGCGCGGCATCACATAGCCGAGTTGCTGCAGGCGCCAGCCCAGCCATGCGATGGGCAAGCTCATCAGCGCGATATAGATGAACAAGGTCAGACGGCGCCCGTAGCGGTCTGACAACCATCCACCCAGCACCATGCCCATGGCCGAGATGATGTTGGACCAGAGCTCCAGCTGGCCCGACTCGCTCTCGCCGAGACCAAACTCAGCCGCCAGTGTGGAGCGCAAGGACAGGCCGATGGCCATGGCGCCGGCCGGCAGCAGGTTGAACGCCACACCCGCCAACGCACCGCGCGTGGCCAGGAAGGCGCGAAAAGCGTCGACCGAGAAAGTCTTCATCTCATGCGCAGCGCGCGCCAGGCCGGTGCGACCATGGTTGGGTCGTGCCTCCTCTTCGGCTTCCTTCATCGGCAAGACCACGAGCGCGGTGACGAGCAGGATGGCGCCCGCCACCATGAAAAAGCTGGCCTGAAAGCCCGTGTAGGGCATGAGCATCAGCACGCCAGCGCCTCCGATGGCCGCTCCGAGGGACGCTCCGGCAAACATCAATCCATTGGCCAGGCCGCGCTCGTCATCGCACAAAGTGTTGCAAGCCAGGCCGTCAATCGCCACGTCCTGCGTGGCAGCAAACAGGTTGTGCACGAAGAGGATGCCAGTGAACAAGGCCAACGATCCCGGCAAAGGCACGGCGACGAGCATCAGCAGCGTGACCACCATCACAAACTGGCAGCCCATGATCCAGGCGCGCCGATGGCCGAAGCGCTTGGAGCGGAATACATCCACCAGCGGGCCGAAGGCCCATTTGAAGGCCCAGGGCAAGTAGAACGAGCCGACGAAAGCGCCAATCTCGGCTGGCCCCACCCCCATCTTGCGCAGCTGAAAAGCCACCGCCGTGGCGACGAAGCCAAGCGGTATGCCCTCGGTGATGTAGAGCCCGAAAAAAGCCGCGAGGCGGCCATGGCGGGTGGCCAGCGGGTTAGGGAGCATGGGGTTTGGGGGCAGCGAGCGCGCGGGCGAATTGTGGCGCCCTTCACTGCCTTGCCCCGGCTCTGAACCAGAGCTGACGCGCGGTGCACGGACGCGGGTCGATGGGCAGATCATGCCGAAAGACGAGCGTCGCATTGTCCAGGGCGCGACTCCCGCCACAAGGCGCCCTGGCCTCGGTACCACCCCGGCGTATCAACGAGATCGTGAAGGGTTTGCGCGGCATCACAGTCGACACGGCATTGCGCTTGGGCGCGTTCTTCGGTGCTGACGCGCAGAGCTGGGTCAATCTTCAGACCTACTACGATACGGAACGCACCCGTGAGTCGATGGCCGAAGTCATCGGTCGGATCCATCGTTTCAAAAAGGCTCAGGCCTGAGCCGGACTGGGACCGGCTCGTGACTCATGTGAGCCAACAGCCACCGGAGCGGCCAGGACCTACCGCAATGTTCTCGCCCGCAACCGCCCCACCACCCCGGTAGGGAAGTAGTAGACCGACAGCACGAACAGCACGCCCAGCCACAGCAGCCAGCGGTCGGGGGTGAGCACGGCGGCCAGCACGGGAACGCCTTCCACGGCGCCGGCGGCCAGCTTCAGCAGGTCTTGCAGGTAGTTCTGCGCCAGCACGAACAGCACGCTGCCGATCACCGCGCCGTAGAGCGTGCCCATGCCGCCGATCACCACGATCAGCAGGATGTCCAGCATGATCTCGAAGCTCAGCGTGGTGTCCGGCCCGGTGTAGCGCAGCCACAGCGCCAGCAACGCGCCAGCCACGGTGGCGAACAGTGCGGCCAGCACGGTGGAGACGGTGCGGTAGGTGACCGTGCGAAACCCCAGCGCCTCGGCGCGGAAGTCGTTCTCGCGGATCGCCTGCAGCACGCGGCCGAAGGGCGAGTTCACGATGCGCA
>CAYSOD010000064.1:5895-12648 GCA_964432385.1 uncultured Rubrivivax sp. | reverse complement strand
GTCAGCCGCCGGCTCTCCGGCTGGTCGTTCCAGTCCTTGGCGTTGTTCTCGATCAAATGCGGCACGGCGTCGAGGCGGAAGCCGTCCAGCCCGCGGTTGAGCCAGAAGCGCAGGGAGTCCAGGTGGTAGTTCACCACCTCGGGCTTGCGCATGTTGAAGTCCGGCATGTGCGGGCCGAAGGTGCCGAAGTAGAAGTCCTGCGCACCGGGCGGGGCGGGGGGCAAGTCCTTGGGGTCACCGGTCCACTCCCAGGGCTTGGCGGCCACGTGGTACCAGGGGTTCTTGCCCCAGATGTCCCAGCCCACGGGAGCGTCCTGTGACCAGACGAACCAGTCGCGCCAGGGGTTGTCAGGGCCTGAGCCCTTCAACGCCTGCTGGAAGGCCGGGTGTTGGTGCGAGGCGTGGTTGATCACGTAGTCGGTGATCACGCCAATGCCGCGCGCGTGCGCCTGCTTCAGCAGTTCGTCAAAGTCGGCCAGCGTCCCGTAGTCCGGCTCGATGTCGCGGAAGTCGGTGGTGGCGTAGCCGTGGTCGCGGTCGGCGCTGCGCGTCACCGGCATCAGCCAGATGCCACGGATGCCCAGGTCCTTCAGATAGTCCAGGCGTGAGATCAGGCCGCGCAGGTCGCCGATGCCGTCGCCATCGCTGTCCTGGTAGGCGCGCACGAAGATCTCCATGAAGGCGCCGCGGTCCCAATGGGCCGGCAGGTGCGCGGCGGCTCGGCGCTCGGGCACGGCCGAAGTGTCGAACGGGGCGGCTTGAGCAAGCGAAGCGCCCAGGGTCAGGGGAACCAGGGCCAGTGCCAGCAGGGCTCGAGAGAAGAGGTTCATGGCCGAGGCTTCGGGGCGGATGGGTGCCGAAAATGTAGTCGAACTACAGTCTTTGAGGGCCGGCGTCAACAAGTGTCGCTGTTTGGGTGGCGACCGCGGTGGCCGGCCAAGCAGAGTGCCTCAACACCCGCCCCATCGGTAGGGTCCCCGATTGGCTTTGTAGTTTTCCTCCAATAGCATGAGGCCACTGTCACGCCGAATGGCCTCCATGCCCCTGCTGCCCCGCGTCCCTCTCGCCTCAAGCCGCACAAACCTCGGGGGATATCTGCTCCTCAAAGGCGGCGGCCTCGCCCGGCCTGCGTTCGCTGAAGGCCCGATCCTGCGCGCAGGCACTGCGGCCTCCCGCACTGGTGGCCGTTTGATCCCAGGTCTGGCCCTGGTGCTCTCGCTGGGGCTGTCGTGGGGTGCAGCCACAGCGAGCGCTGTGCCACCTTCCTTAGCCGACTGCGACGGCCCGCATGCGCAGGTATTGCAACGTGCCCTGCCCATGCCCGAGCCCTACGCCCAGGCCCGAGCCGCCTGGCTCGATGGCGGCCAGTTGCGCTGGGCCGGCACGGCAATGCAGGGGCGCTTTCGGCTGCACCACTCGCGGCACGGCCTGCTCACCTTGGCCGCGGGTGACCGCGTGGCCGGCAGCGACGGCGCGTTGACCCTGCAGGTGGTGCCAGCGGCGGCCGAGACCGTGTCCACGCGCCGGTTCAGCCACATCGGGGCCGGCCCCACGCTGGCGGTGCGCACGGCTGACCTGCCCCGCCTGCCGGCACTGCTGCGCGACCAGATGGTGCTGACCCGGGAAGACGCAATGGGCAGGGTGCTGGACGCCACGCATGTGCAATTGGCCGGGGTGCTGGACGCCACCTACGCTGCAGCCGGCGCCCTGCAGGACTTGGGTGCCCAGTTGAAGCCCTCAGCGACACCACTCCCAGCAGGAGCGAGTTCATCACCACGCCGCACCAGCTTCAAGGTCTGGGCCCCCACCGCACGACAGGTGCACCTGTGCGTCCACAGTACACCGGACGGGCGCGCCAACGAGTTGCTGCCCTTGCGGCGCGATGCCGCCACGGGCGCCTGGCACCACCTGCACCCCGCCGACCTGGCCGGCCGGCATTACACCTACCTCGTGGAGGTGCACGTACGCGGCGCAGGCCTGGTGCGCAACCGCGTGACCGACCCCTATGCGCTGGCGCTGGACGCCGACTCTCAGCGCGGGATGGTGGTGGACCTGGACGACCCCGCACTCAAACCCGCGGGCTGGGACACCGACGAACAGCCGCGCCGCGTGCTGACGCCCACCGACCTGGTGCTCTACGAACTGCACGTGCGCGACTTCTCGGTGGGCGACCTGAGCGTCACACCCGCGCACCGCGGCAAGTACCTGGCGTTTACCGAGACCGGCTCCAATGGCATGAAGCACCTTGCGCGCCTGGCCGCCGCCGGGGTGACCGACATCCACCTGCTGCCCGTCTTCGACCTCGCCTCGGTGCCCGAGCAAGGCTGCGTGACCCCCGACCCCACCGCTCTGGCCGCTGAGGCCAAGGCCCATCCCGGGGGGCCGCAAGTGCAGGCCCTTTTGGACAAGACCCGCGGCAGCGACTGCTTCAACTGGGGTTATGACCCCTGGCACTACACCGTGCCCGAAGGCAGCTATGCCACCGACGCGGCCGACGGCGCGCGGCGCATCGTGGAGTTCCGCCGCATGGTGCAGGCGCTGCACCGTTCCGGCCTGCGCGTGGGCATGGACGTGGTCTACAACCACACCACGGCCTCAGGCCAGGACCCGAAGTCGGTGCTGGACCGCATCGTGCCCGGCTATTACCACCGCCTGAATGCCCAGGGCGAAGTGGAGCGCTCCACCTGCTGCGACAACACCGCCACCGAGCACCTGATGATGGGCAAGCTCATGATCGATTCGGCCGTGGTGTGGGCACGCGACTACCGCATCGACTCCTTCCGCTTCGACCTGATGGGCCACCAGCCGCGTGCCGCCATGGAGCAGTTGCAGCGCGCCGTGGACACCGCCGCCGGCCGCCACATCCATCTCATTGGCGAGGGCTGGAACTTCGGCGAGATCAAGGATGGCGTGCGCTTCGTACAGGCCGCCCAAGGTGCGCTCAATGGCAGCGGCATCGGCACCTTCAGCGACCGGGGGCGCGACGCTGTGCGCGGCGGTGGCTGTTGCGACAGCGGGCCCGAGCAGGTGACACGCCAGGGCTGGGTGAGCGGGCTGCACACCGCACCCAACGAAGCGGTGCAGGCTGCGCGAGCCGCCAGCACCGCTGCGAGCGGCGGCGCCACTTCTGCCGCTGGCGCCAGCGCCCTCAGCAGCGCACAAGAGTTGATGCGCGCGGCCGATCTGGTGCGTGTGGCGCTGACGGGCACCGTTCGCGGCGTGCCCATCCCCACGGCGGGCGGGCAGACGTTGCCGGCGGAGAAGCTGGACTACGCCGGCCAGGGCGCCGCTTACGTGAGCCAGCCCGGCGAAGTGGTGAACTACACCGAGAACCACGACAACCAGACCCTGTACGACCTGCTGGCCTTCAAGCTGCCGCTGAGCACAACGACCACGGAGCGCGCCCGCGTGCAGCACCTGGCCAACGCCGTGGTGGCTTTCAGCCAGGGCATCGCCTATTTCCACGCCGGCCAGGAGATGCTGCGCAGCAAGTCCATGGACCGCAACAGCTACGACTCGGGCGACTGGTTCAACCGCATCGACTGGACCCTCACCGACAACGGCTTCGGCGCCGGCTTGCCGCCACGGCAGGACAACGAGAGCAGCTGGCCCCTGATGGCCCCGCGCCTGGCCAACCCCGCGCTCAAGCCCACGGCCGCCGACATCGCCTGGACGCGAGACGCCTTTCTCGACCTGCTGCGCATCCGCTCTGGCACCACGCTGCTGCGCCTGCGCAGCACCGAGGACATCCAGACTCGGCTGCGCTTCTTGAACACCGGGCCGCAGCAGGTGGGCTCGGGCGCGGTGGTGGGCGCACACCTGGACGGCGAGGGTTACCCCGGCGCCGGCTTTCGCCGCCTGGCCTACCTGATCAACGCCGACACCGTGGCGCACCGCATTCCCGTGCCCGAACTCGCCGGCCAACCCTGGACCCTGCACCCCGTGCTGGCCGCGCCCGGCGCTGCCGATCGGCGTGCCGCACAGGCTGCTTGGGACGCCGCCAGCGCAAGCTTCACCGTGCCAGCACGTTCGGCAGTGGTGTGGGTGGTGAGGTGACTCCAGATCAGACAGAGACTCGAACATGAAAGCGCTGCGCACCCTCCTCTCCGCCCTCGGTCTCGCCTTCGCACTCCTGCTGGGCTCCTGCGGCGGGGGCGACCAAGGGGCTGACGGTCGGCGTTTTGCGCTGTCGGCTGCTGCCGCCAACGTACCTGCCGAGACGCAGGAAGAGCTCTACCAGTTCTTCGCCATCGCCTTCGGTGCCGCCCCTGGCGTCACCTACTGGGGGCAGTTGGTGGAGGCCGCACAAGCCGGCATGTCGGTGCAGCGCATCGTCAACGTCTTCACCACCAAAGCGCAGTTCACCGACACCTACCCCGAGGCCTTGTCCCACGAGGCCTTTGCGCGAGCGCTGGTGGACAACGTGGTGGGCGACAGCGCCAGCGAGGCCTCCAAGGCCGAGGCCCGGGCCGACATCGTGGCGGCCCTGTCGCCACCCGTGAACTGGACGCGCGGTGACATCACCTACGCCATCTTCCGCAACCTGGCGCGCAAGCCGGCCACTGACCCGCAGTGGGCGGCCACGGCACAGCGCATGCGCCAACAGGTGACGCTGGCACGCCACTTCACCGAAACCATGCAGGTGGACACCATCGACCTGTCCACGCTGCGCGCCGTGATCCGCTCCGTCAACGAGCGGACGGACCTGAGTGGCGACCTGTCAACCCTGGTGGAGTCGGCCCTCGGTGGCGGCACCCGGCATGCCGTGACCTTGCGCGCCGTGCCCTCGGATGCCGATGGCGTGGCCTCCGCCACGCCTGGGCCCGCCACGGCCATGACCGTGCACTACCGCCGCAGCGACGGGCAGTACGGCGGCTGGCAGATCCACACCTGGAACGCCGCGCGCGACCCAGGCTGGAACCAGGGCTGGGCGCCAGCACGCTTTGACGGCTTTGGCGCCGTCTTCGAGGTGCCGCTGGTGGCCGGCAGCGGCACGGTGGGCTACCTCTTCCACAAAGGCGACACCAAGGATCACGGCAACCGCGACCAAGCCTGGACGCTGGTGGGCGGGGCTAACAGGATCTGGCGCGTGCAGGGCGATGACACCACCTACACCGCCGAGCCCGGCAGCGCCGGCGCGCTGCCCGCGGGCACCTCCAACCTGCGCGAGGCACACGCCGTGTGGCTGAACCGCCACCTGTTGCAGTGGCCCGCCATGGCGGCAGGCAGCGGCACTTACAAGCTCTATGCCTCGGCGGCAGGCCAGGTGCGGGCACGCGTGGGCGCGGCCGTCAGCGGCCACGACGCCGTGCTCTCGCTGCAGCCCTTCACAGGCACCGTACCCGCAGAGGCCCGAGCGCGCTTTGGCTGGGTGGGCGGGGGTGCGGTGCTGTCCGTGGCGGGTGCCGATTTGCCGCGCCTGCCCGAGCTGCACCGCCGCCAGCTTGTGCTGGTGCAGGAAGACAGCGCAGGCCGCGTGCTCAACGCCACCACCACCCAAACGCCAGGAGCGCTGGACGAACTCTTCGGCGCGGCGGCCGAGGCCGTGATGGACGCCGGGGTGGAGCTGGGGGCCACGGTTGCGGGCGGTGCCACGCACTTCCGCCTGTGGGCGCCCACGGCGCAGCGTGTGAGCCTCTTCACCTACGCCTCGTCCACGGGCACTGGTGCCAGTGTGGACGAGATGCAACTGGACCCGACCACCGGCATCTGGAGCACCACCCGCCCCGGCAAC
The DNA here is from genome assembly GCA_964432385.1 of uncultured Rubrivivax sp. GTDB lineage: Bacteria > Pseudomonadota > Gammaproteobacteria > Burkholderiales > Burkholderiaceae_C > Rubrivivax. The sequence continues at coordinate 6,914 of CAYSOD010000064.1, read as the reverse complement.
CTCAACGGCACGGCATACCGCTATGGGGTGGACGTCTTTGTACGCGGCGTGGGGCTGGTGCGCAACCTGGTGACCGACCCCTACGCCCTGGCGCTGACCGCCAACTCGCAGCGCAGCGTGGTGGCGGACTTGAACGCGGCAGCGCTGAAGCCCGCGGGCTGGGACGCGAGTGCTGCACCGCCCAAGGTGGCGGCCGCGCCCGACATGAGCATCTACGAGCTCCATGTGCGCGACTTCTCGGCCAGCGACGCGACAGTGAGTGCGCCCAACCGCGGCAAGTACCTCGCTTTCACCGAAGCCAGCTCCAACGGCATGAAGCACCTCAAGGCGCTGGCCGACGCCGGCTTGAGCGACGTGCACCTGCTGCCCGTGTTCGACATCGCTTCGATACCGGAGGTGGGCTGCACCACGCCCGCCCCCACCGGCACCGCAGCCAGCGAGACCCAGCAGGCGGCGGTGAACGCCACCCGCAGCACCGACTGCTTCAACTGGGGCTACGACCCCTGGCACTTCACCGCACCCGAGGGCAGCTACGCCAGCGACGCGGCAGCCCCCTTCCAGCGCATCCTCGAGTTCCGCCAGATGGTGATGGCGCTGCACGCCGCCGGCTTGCGCGTGGGCATGGACGTGGTCTACAACCACACCACCGCCTCAGGGCAGAACGAGAAGTCGGTGCTGGACCGCATCGTGCCCGGCTACTACCACCGCCTGGACGCAGCGGGCAGCGTCACCAATTCCACCTGCTGCGACAACACCGCCACCGAGCACCGCATGATGGCCCGGCTGATGAGCGACTCGGTGCTCACCTGGGCGCGGGACTACAAGATCAGCTCCTTCCGCTTCGACATCATGGGCCACCAGCCGCGCAGCGTGATGGAGGCGATGAAGGCGCGCGTGAAGGCGGCCGTGGGACGTGACGTGCAGTTCGTCGGTGAGGGCTGGAACTTCGGCGAGGTGGCCAATGGCGCACGCTTCGTGCAGGCCAGTCTCTACAGCCTGAACGGCAGCGGCATCGGCAC
>CAYSOD010000064.1:1590-5795 GCA_964432385.1 uncultured Rubrivivax sp. | reverse complement strand
GTCACCGAGCCTGGCGAGGTGGTGAACTACGTGGAGAACCACGACAACCTCACCCTCTTCGACAACAACGCCTTCAAGCTGCCCGCCGGCACCAGCCGCGAAGACCGCGCACGGGTGCAGATGCTGGGCGCAGCGCTGGTGGCCTTCAGCCAGGGTGTACCGTACTTCCACGCTGGCATGGACACCCTGCGCAGCAAGAGCCTGGACCGCAACAGCTACGACGCCGGCGACTGGTTCAACCGCCTGGACTGGACCTACACCGACAACGCCTTCGGGGTGGGCCTGCCCATGGCCAGCGACAACGAAAGCAGCTGGGGCCTCATGCGCCCCGTGCTGCAGTCCACCGGCATCAAGCCGGCCCCCGGCGACATCGCCTGGGCCCGCGACACCTTCCGCGACCTGCTGAAGATCCGCGCCAGCACCACCCTGCTGCGCCTGCGCAGCGCCGAAGACATCAAGGCCCGGCTGCGCTTCCTGAACACGGGCTCCGCCCAGGTGCCCACGGTGGTGGCCGCGCGCATCGACGGCACCGGCTACGCGGGGGCGGGATTCAAGGAGCTGGTCTACCTCATCAACACCGACAAGGTGCCCCAGACCGTGAGCGATACATCACTCACCGGGAAATCGTACGTGCTGCACCCCGTGCACCGCGCCACCAGTGCGGCTGATGCACGGGCGCGGGAGGCGGCGTGGGACACGAGTGCTGGGAGCTTCACGGTGCCGGCGCGGACCGCGGTGGTGTTTGTGGGAGAGTGAGTAGACGTGGCACTCGTACCCGTCTCCGCCTGACGGCAAGTGAGTTCGACACCTTGCAATTGCCTGCGGGGCACTCAACTTTGCGATGCCAGGAACGGGTTCTGAACGCGCGAGCCCTGGATCTGCAGGCCACGCTACGCGGCGTGATCGGGAGCGTCACGCCAGAAACCGATGTGTCCACGGCGGACAAGATCGTGCAAATCATCGGTACGGTGCCCCCAGGCGGATGAATGAAGATTACGCCCCCCAGACCATCACCCGCACCCCCTCCTGCACGGCGTCGCGCTGCCAGATGCGCTCATCCCAGGGCATCTCAGGTCGGCGGTCAAACAACACCAGGTGCGCTTCATCGGCGCCGACCTGCCGGGCATAGCCCACCGTCTGCTCCAGGCCCTGGCGCTCTGCCGTCTCGGGGGCCTTCTTCACCAGCTTCAACTCGATCACGACGCGCTGCACTGGGCCGCTGAAGCCCTGCGCTTCATCCAGGGGCCATTCGATGAAGAGGTCGGTACGTTTCCAGCCCAGGCCGTACTCGCGCGAGATGCGCCCGCCACCGTTGACGATGCGCTGCAGAAAGGCCTGCATCAGCAACTGCGGCGCCGCCTCGTGGTAATCGAATCCTTTCGCCCAGGCGTCGCTGTGCTCGCGGAAGAACTGCTGGAAGGCGGCCAGCAATTTGGGCATGTTCAGGTGTCGGTCGAGCGTGAGGTACCAGGCCTGGTCGTGCGTGATGACGCTCTGTGTGGTCCAGGTCAGCTCGCGCGGAATCACCTCGCGGTAGATGCGATTGCTGATCTCCACCATGGGCCGGGTGCGCACCAGCCCCAGGTCTTCCACGTACTGCAGGTCATCGGTGGGGTAGCGGCCTTCCACGTTCTCTGAAGACAGGATGTCGGACACCACTTGCCGCACGCGCGGCTCGCGCAGCTTGTCGGTCAGCTGGTCCAGGTGCGTGGCGCGGCTCTGGATCAAGCGCTCGCGCGCGGCCTTGTAGCGCTCCAGGGTGATGGGCACGCTGCGGTCGCGCGCGGCACGGTCCTTGATCGTGCACTCGTAGCCCAGGGCGTTCACCAGCCAGGGCTGGCCGCGGGTGTCTTCCCACAGCTCGGGCCAGATCGCGGGGTCGAAGGTCTGGCCGGTTTCGATCTGGTGCTGCATCCACAGCGCCACGCACTCCTCCCGGCTGAGGTTGCCCAAGCGCAAGGACTCGGCCTTGATGTTGAAGGCCGAGCCGCCGGTGATGATCTCTTGGCTGGCGGTGTGGATGCGGTAGTCGCGCACATCACGCACGCCGCACAGCACCAGGCTTTGGGGAAAGGCGCCGGGGCGCTGCGCAAAACCAGCGCGGATCTGGCGCAGCAGGGAGATGAGCGTGTCGCCCACCAGCGCGTCCACCTCGTCCAGCAGCAGCACCGTGGGGTGCGCGGGATCGAGTTGCGACCAATGGCTGAGCAGGCCGGAGAGCAGGTCGCCTGGACTGTCGGCACGATGGGTATCTACCCACGCCAGCAGCGAGACATCGCCCGTCAAGTCCCGGCACTGCCGCGCGATGGCCTGCACCACCGCGCCAATGCCCATGGCCACGTCCCCACGCGCCGCTTGGGCGGCCTCGATGTTGGCGTACAGCGCGCGATAGCGGCCTTCACGGTTCAGCCGCAGCATCAACGCAATGAGCGAGGTGGTCTTGCCCGTCTGGCGCGGGGCGTGCAAGACGAAGTAGCGCTTGTCGTCGATCAGACGCAGCACCTCGTCCACATCCAGGCGCGCCAGCGGGTCGAGCATGTAGTGGTCGCCCTGAACGCAGGGGCCAGCGGTGTTGAAGCTGCGGGACATGACGGGTATTGTGAGCCGGCAGCCCCACGCTTGGCGGACCTGCATGCCGACGAGCCGGCACCGCTCAACTTGCGCCCTTTGTCGGCGCAACCGCTGCTCGTCGAACCTTCTTGACAGGACGACATGAAGACTCAGGAGCAGTGACGCCAGGTCAGTGCGGCCCCGCATCCATGCTGCAATATTGGTCCACAAGCTGCAGCGGTGCATGCTGCCCTTGAGTTCACACTCAGCCCAACTCTCGTCCCCATGGCCCGCAAACCCCCCAAGGTCTCCTCGCCGTACGTGGACATCCACGGCCGGCCGCTCGACATCTGGAAGCTGGCCTTCGGGGAGCATCAGCCCAAGCCACCAGTCCCGGCCAAAGCGCCCAAGGAAGCTGCTGATGCGGACGAGGTGGCGCTGACACCGCAGGATGTCGAAACCGTCTTCGAGGCGCTGTGCCTGGCGGGCCTTCCGCGCGGGAAGTCCTGGCTGACGCAGTTCCTGCGCCATCTGGAGCGGCGGCTCAGCAGCGGCCGCTTCTTCACGCCCAACGATGTGGCAGCGGCCACGCGCCAGCTGGTGGAGCAGGGCCGGGCTTCGCAGACCCAGGCTGAGGGCACGGTCGTTACGCCCAGCTTGAGAGACGCCTGGCTCGCGGAACATCTGGAACCTGAGTTGGCAGAAAAGGCCTACCCGGCGTGGGCCCACGCCTCGGCCAACTACGTGCCGCCAAGTGGCGGGATTCCGATCCCGAACTTTCGGACGCCGGCCGAGCACACCGCCTTCGCGCGGTTGCTGCTGCATGCCGGGCTGGACGGCCCCAGCTTTGCACGCCAGCGGAACACCTTCTTCCGCAACGGTCACGAGTCCACCGCCATCGCCGAAGCCGCGCTGACACCCTTCCTGCCGCAGCGGTTCGAGCGCTTTCAGCCCTCGCTGCGCGAGGCGCTGCTCAAGGAGTGGGTAGCCAACTTCATGCTGGAGACGCAGGCCTGGGCGCCGGTGATGCAGTGGCTGGATGCGCAAGCACGCCAGGCCCCCGAGGCGCTGCCCGGCACGGTCCGCCTGGCGCTGGCGGAATGGCGCTGCGACCGTGCGGACACCGAGGGCGCCTTGGGGCTGATGAAAGGCCTGGAGGGCCCCCGAATCGACGCCTTCCAGGCGGCAGTGCAGGCCATCCAGGGCCAGTGGGCGGCCGCGGCAGAGGGCTTTGCGGCCGCCAACAAGGCCATGGGCGCCATGGCCAACGCGCGCCGCGGGCTGCTCAGCGGCAACCACCTGCGGCTGTACCTGCTGGCCCTGCTGGCCCAGCCTTCGCCGCAAGCCTGGACGGCGGCGCGCAAACTGGCGGTAGCCGAGAGCGGCTCCCGCAAGCCCCCGCCATCGGAATGGGGCCTGTGGGCCCACGCGGCGGCGGCCCGCATGGGCGACGAGCCGGTAGAGGCGCTGTCCTTCGCGCACCACCCGGGCTGGGGTACCCCACCGCACCGCGACAACGCCGACCGCCTGGTGCTGGCCGCCTGGCTGGGCCACGAGCCCGCCCGGTGGGGGCCGGCCGAGGTGGAGGCCTTGGTACAGCACTTCGAGTCCATGGGCCGCACGGTCTGGGCCGATCTGCTGCGGCAGGCCGCCGC
>CAYSOD010000064.1:0-1490 GCA_964432385.1 uncultured Rubrivivax sp. | reverse complement strand
GCTGGCCGGCCACTTCCAGCTGCACAGCGACGCCGCGGCCGGCCAGAGCGTGGCGAGCGACGCCCGGCTGGTGGCGCAGCTCGTGCCGCGCGGGGAGGCCCTGCAGCTGCGCCTGGTGGCCCGGCCCTTCGGCAACTTCGGCCCCGTAGTGCAGCCGGGCCACGGTCGGACGCGCCTGCTCACGGTGCACGAGGGCCTGCAGTTGTCCACCGAGCGCCGGCTGGATGTGGAGCAGGCCCACCTTGCGCAGGTGCTGGAGGCGCTGTCCTTCCTCGCCGACACCGACGAGGGCGACGCCACCTGGCTGCTGGACGACCCCGAGCAGGCCCTGCACGCGCTGGAGCTGCTGCCCGGGCTGCCGGGCGTGGCCAGCCTGGACTGGCCGCGCGGCAAGCCCGTGCGGGTGACACCCGTCACATCGCAAGGCCTGAAGGTCGCCCTCTCAAGCGGGAGGGACTGGTTCGCGGTGGACGGCGAGGTGCAGGTGGACGACACCCGCGTCATCAGCCTGGAGCGCCTGATGGACCTGCTGCAGGAGTCCCGGAAAGGCCGCTTTGTGTCGCTGGGCGAGGGCGAGTACCTGGCGCTGACCGAGCGGCTGCGCGCGCAGCTGGCCGACCTGCGGGCCATGGCCTCGCCAGACAAGGGGAGCCTGCGCCTGCCCGGCGCGGCGGCGGCCTTCCTGGAGCAGACGCTGGAAGGCATGACGCTGCAGGCCGACAAGCCCTGGGCGAAGCACCTGGCCCGGCTGGAGGAGGCCGCTGCGCTGCAGCCCGCGCTGCCCGCGGGCCTGATGGCCGAGCTGCGCGGCTACCAGGCCGAGGGCTTTGCCTGGATGGCGCGGCTGGCGCATGCCGGGTTGGGCGCCATCTTGGCCGACGACATGGGCCTGGGCAAGACCGTGCAGACGCTCGCGCTGCTGCTCACGCGCGCGCCCCTGGGCCCGGCCTTGGTGATCGCGCCCACCTCGGTGTGTGGCAACTGGCTGGCCGAGGCCGCCCGCTTCGCGCCCAGCCTGCGCGTGCTGAGCTTCGGCGAGGGCGACCGGGGCGAGATGCTGCAGAGCTGCGGCCCCGGCGATCTGGTGGTGGCGAGCTACGGCCTGACCCAGATCGAAGGCCGGGCCTTTGCCGAGCGCGAGTGGGCCACCCTGGTGCTGGACGAGGCGCAGGCGCTGAAGAACGCCGCCACCAAGCGCGCCAAGGCCATCGGCACGCTGAAGGCCGATTTCCGTCTGGCGCTCAGCGGCACGCCAGTGGAAAACCGTCTCGCGGACCTGTGGTCGCTGATGAACCTGCTGAACCCAGGGCTGCTCGGCTCCCCGGGGCAGTTCAACGAACGCTTTGCCGGGCCCATCGAGCGCCAGCGCGACGAGGCCGTGCGCGCGCGCCTGCGCCGCCTGGTCAGCCCCTTCCTGCTGCGCCGCACCAAGGCCCAGGTGCTGGCCGACCTGCCCCCGCGCACCGAGATCGTCCACCGCGTGGAGCCCG
>CAYSOD010000063.1:11236-12703 GCA_964432385.1 uncultured Rubrivivax sp. | reverse complement strand
CCACCAGCAAGTCGGGCTCATGCCCGTGAGGAGACGCAAATGAGGAGACATTGGATCAAGGCCATGGCGCTGAGCGCCGCCCTGCTGGCCTTGCCCGCCGCACAGGCGCAGCCCACGCTGACCTTCGGCGGTTCAGACGCCATCGGCACGGTGATCGATCGCACCAATGCCATGTTCACCAAGCTCGTCAACGAGCGGGCTGCCGGCAAGATTCGGGTCAACTTCATCCAGGGCGAACAACTGGGCACCGATGTCCAGGTGATCGAACAGATGATGAAGGGCTCGGTCGCCCTGTACGGTGACGTGCTCGACTGGTATGCCAACTGGGTCAAGGACTTCTCGGTCCTCGCCTGGGGCTTCACCTTCCGCGACAACGATCACTACCAGAAGTTCCTGGACTCGCCCACCTTCGCCGCCATGGCCGAGGAACTGCGGACCAAGCAGGGGCTTCGCATCCTGGCCTCCGCGCCCACACAGCCCCGCATCCTGTTTGCCAAGAAGGCCGTGAACTCGCCAGATGACCTCAAGGACGTCAAGATGCGCGTGCCGGAGATCAAGACCTACCTGAATCTCTGGCAGGCGATGGGGACCAAGCCCGCTCGCGTGGCCTGGGCCGAAGTCTTTCTCGGGCTCAAGACCGGGGTGATCGACGCCGCCGAAGGACCGATCGGTTCGGCGTATGCGCAGAAGTTTCACCAGGCAGCCACGAACGTGATGCTCACTGATCACCTGGTCTCATCACAGCACATCACCATCAACGAGAAGGCCTACCAGGCGCTGCCGCCCGACGTGCAGAAGATCATGGTCGACGCAGCCCGGGAGGCGATCGCCTGGGGGCGCAAGGAGGCCGAGGCCGAGACGGCGGACATCGCCAAGAAGATGGCTGCCGAAGGGGCCCGGGTCATCACGGTGAACCGTGCACCTTTCGCCGAGCGCGCACTCTCAGCCGTCAGGGGTATGGAGCAGGACGGCGCCTGGTCCACCGGCCTGTACCAGCGCATCCGCGACATCCGCTGACACGCTCGTCGCCGCACCCGGCCCGGCCACGTCCGGGCTGGTGTGGCCCCGTTCACACACCGGGCTTCGACTCATGGACATGGTGCTTGCGCGCTGGTGGCGCCTGCTGGAGCTGATCGGCCGCCTCGAGCGCGCGATCGGCGTCCTGCTGCTGTCGACGATCGTGGTCTCGATCACCATTCAGGTGATCACGCGCTACCTGTTCGGGCAGCCGCTGGTCTGGGTCGAGGAGCTCGCGGGCTATTGCTTCCTTTGGGCCGTTTTTCTCGGCGCTGCCGCGGGCATGAAGGAGCTTCGCCACATTCGCATCGACACCTTTGTATCCAGGCTGTCGGCGAAGCCGCAGGCCCTGTGGCGCGCACTGACCTGGGCCATTGCCACTGCCTGCTGCGTGATCATTGCGGTGCAGGCTTGGGACATCATGGACGTGGAGTCCCGCAGCCGCACCAT
>CAYSOD010000063.1:0-11136 GCA_964432385.1 uncultured Rubrivivax sp. | reverse complement strand
TCATTGCGGTGCAGGCTTGGGACATCATGGACGTGGAGTCCCGCAGCCGCACCATGTCGCTGCCCGTGGACCTGCCACGCCACCTTTTTTACTCCACGCCTCTGTTCGTCTGCACCTTGTCGATCACCTTCACAGGGTTGTACCTGGTGTGCGCCGAACTCATGCGGGCGCTGGCTGGACGGTCTGTTGATGCCGAGTTGGCCAGGCAGGCGAGGGAACGCGAGGCCGCGGCGGCGGACGCTGAGGCTGATGCGATCGCGGAGCGCATCGCAGCCGGTGCCAAGGCGGCTGCTTCGACGGCACGCAAGGCACAGCGCGGGGAGGACGCAAGATGAACGTGCTGCCGATGTTCCTGGTGATGTTCGGCCTGATCGCCATTGAGCTGCCGGTGGCCTTCGCGCTGGTCGTGGCCGCGCTGGCCTGGCTGCAGTTCGCCTCGCCGGTGCCGATGTCGCTGGTCGTGCAGCGCATGTCCTCGGGCATCGACAGTTTTCCCTTGCTCGCAATTCCCCTGTTCGTCCTGGCCGGCAACCTGATGAACGTGGGCGGCATCGCGTCGCGCATTTTCGAGTTCGCCGTCGCACTGGTGGGACACCTGCGCGGTGGCTTGGCCCAGGTCAACATCTTCGCCAGCCTGATCTTCGCCGGCATGTCTGGGGTGGCCCAGGCCGATGCTGCCGGCCTGGGCACGGTCGAGATCAAGGCCATGAAGAAGGAAGGTTTTGACGCGGCTTTCGCGGCGGCCTGCAGTGCCGCGTCGGCCATCGTTGGGCCGATCATCCCGCCCTCGGTGATCATGGTGGTGTACGGCGTGCTGGCGCAGGTGTCGATCAGTGACCTGTTCATCGCCGGCCTGATACCGGGGTTCTTGATCGGCGGCCTGCTGATGTTGACGGTGTGGTTCCTCGTGGCCACGGGCCGTGTGCACGCGCCCGTGCAGCCCCGCGCGAGCGCTCAGGCCTTGGGCCGCACCTTCGTACGCGCCATCCCGCCGCTGATGGCCCCGGTCATTCTGGTGGTCGGGCTGCTGTCGGGTGTGGCCACGCCCACCGAGCTGGGCGCCATCACAGTGGTGTACGCCGCAGCACTGGGCTTCGCCTACCGCGAGCTGAACCTCAAGCGGCTGTACGCCTGCATCGGCGAGACCTTCGTCACCAGCGGCGTGCTGGTCTTCATCATGGCGGCGGCCGTTCCCTTCGGTTGGGCCATCGCGGTGAACAACGTGCCAGCTCAGCTCTCGGCGTGGTTGCTGGAGATCACCACCAACAAGTGGCTGATCCTGGCGATGATCAATGTGCTGCTGCTCGTGATCGGCTGCTTCATGGAGACCACGGCCATCCTGCTGATCGCTGTGCCGACTTTCCTGCCCCTGGTCATGCAATTGGGGATCGACCCGGTCCACTTCGGGCTCGTGATCATCCTGAATCTGCTGATCGGGGCGACCACACCCCCCTTCGGTGTCCTGCTATTCATCGTACAGGACATCGCCAAGGTCAGTTTCGGGGCGGTGGTGCGCGCCATCCTGCCCTTCTACATACCGCTGGCGATCGCCCTGCTGATGATCACCTACTGGCCAGACCTGTCCTTGTGGCTACCGCGGCTGCTGAAGTGAAGCGGTGCTGCGCGCGTTTCACAGATGCGCGCGGTGGTGCCGCAAGTGGTCCTCAATGAAGCTCGACACGAAGAAGTAGCCGTGGTCATATCCTGGCTGCCGGCGCAGCTGCAGCGCCACGCCTGCTGTAGCGCATGCCTGCTCCAGCAGGTCCGGCCTCAGCTGCGTGTCGAGGAAGGGGTCGGACTGCCCCTGGTCGACCAGGATGGGTGGCCCGGACCAGCCACGGGTCTGCAGCAGGGACGTGGTGTCGTAGTCTGACCAAGCTTGGCGGTCTTCACCCAGGTAGCCGCTCAGCGCCTTCTCGCCCCAGGGGCAACGCATGGGCGAGGCAATGGGCGCAAACGCCGAGACGCTGCGGACCCAACCGGGCAGCGTGAGCGCGATGGTCAAGGCGCCGTGGCCCCCCATCGAGTGACCGGACATCGCGGTGCGCCGGGGGTCGATCGCAAACTCCGCTTCGACCAGCGACCGCAACTCGGTGGTGATGTAGCGGCGCATGCGGTAGTGCTGCGACCAGGGCTCGCGGGTGGCGTCCACGTAGAAGCCAGCCCCGACGCCGAAGTCCCATGCATCTCGATCACCCGGCAGCGTGATGCCGCGCGGGCTGGTGTCAGGGACCACCAGGGCCAACCCGAGTTCGGCCGCAATCCGCTGGGCACCCGCCTTGACGATGAAGTTCTCCTCCGTGCAGGTCAAGCCTGACAACCACCACAGTGCCGGCACGCGCCCGTGCGCCGCCTGCGGCGGCAGGTAAAGGCCGAATCGCATCGTGCAGCCGGTGGCCTCGGACTCATGCGACCAGACCTGCTGGGAGCCACCGAAGCAGCGGCTGTCGGAGACCTTCTTCAAGCCCATCAGAACGTCACCACCGAGCGGATCGAGCTGCCCTGATGCATCAGGTCGAAGGCGTCGTTGATGCGCTCGATCGGCATCACGTGGGTGATCAGGCTGTCGATGTCGATCTTGCCATCCATGTACCAGTCGACGATCTTGGGCACGTCGGTACGGCCGCGTGCGCCGCCGAAGGCCGTGCCCTTCCAGACCCGGCCGGTGACCAGTTGGAAGGGCCGCGTCTTGATTTCCTGGCCGGCGCCAGCCACGCCGATGATGACGCTGACGCCCCAGCCTCGGTGGCAACACTCCAGCGCCTGGCGCATCACCTCCACATTGCCGATGCATTCGAAGGAGTAGTCGGCCCCTCCGCCCGTGAGCTCGACCAGGTGTGCGACGAGGTCACCGCCCACCTCCTTGGGGTTGACGAAATGCGTCATGCCGAATTTCTCGGCAATCGCCTGACGGGCAGGGTTGAGATCCACGCCGATGATCATGTTGGCGCCGACCATGCGAGCGCCCTGGATCACGTTCAGGCCGATGCCGCCCAGGCCGAACACGACCACATTGGCACCCGGCTCGACCTTGGCGGTGTTGATGACCGCACCGATGCCCGTCGTCACCCCACACCCGATGTAGCAGATCTTGTCGAAGGGAGCATCCTCGCGCACCTTGGCCAATGCGATCTCGGGCAACACGGTGTAGTTGGCGAATGTGGAGCAGCCCATGTAGTGATGGACCTTGCGCCCCGCAACGGAAAAGCGGCTCGTGCCATCCGGCATGACACCCTTGCCCTGGGTGGTACGGATGGCCGTGCACAGATTGGTCTTGCGCGACAGGCAAGATTTGCACTGGCGGCACTCGGGCGTGTACAGCGGAATGACGTGATCGCCCTTCTTCAACGTCGTCACGCCCGTGCCCACTTCGACGACGATGCCAGCGCCTTCGTGGCCGAAGATGGCAGGAAACAGGCCTTCGGGGTCGGCACCGGATCGCGTGAACTCGTCGGTATGGCATACCCCGCTGGCCTTGATCTCCACCAGCACTTCCAAGGCCTTGGGGCCCTCGAGTTGCACCGTCTCGATGACCAGAGGTTTGCCGGCCTCATATGACACCGCTGCCTTCACGTCCATAGCTTGTCCTTTCAATGCAGTGCCATGGAAGTGGCCCTGATGAAGGCGATGTTCGACGACGTTCGCTCTGGCTGTCAATGCGGAATGTGCAGACCGTGGCAGCTCGGACAGGCCAGACCAGTGCCGCAAAAGAACGCTCATTGACGACGGCCGATGGTATCGATACCATCGAGTTCCCGTTGAGCCTCGGTACCCGAGTGAATGGACCGGCCCGACCTCGACCTCGGTCGCGGCCGTCATCTCCCCACGGCGCCAAGTGCTTCAGGCCCAACCTGATCCAGGAGCCTTTCATGTCCGCAGCCCCTCCCGTGCAGACCCTGCGCAGTGCCTGGTGGGAACCGAAGATCGACCGCGCCACCCTCAAGGGGCTGATGAAACGCGCCGACGGGCCTGGGCTCTTCTTCCTGGCCGTCTGGGGCGCGTTGCTGTCGACCGCGGGTTGGGGCATTCACCTGGCGCGCGATACCCTGTGGGTGATGCCCGCCGTGGTCGCGTATGGCGTGGTGCTGGGCTTTGCCTACGCGCCCTCGCACGAGTGTGCGCACGGCACGGCGTTCCGCACACGCTGGCTGAACGAGGCCGTGCTGTGGGGGAGTTCCTTTGTCTGGGGTGAAGCCCCCACGCACCGGCGCTTTGCCCACTCGCACCACCACACCCACACCTGGCACTGGAAGGTGGATGCGCAAATGGGCTACACCAACCCGGTGGGGTTGCGCACCTGGTTTGGCGACGTGATCGGCCTGCTGGAATTCTGGCCGCGGGCCAAGCTGATGGTGCGTCACGCGGCCGGGCGCATCCTTGAGCGGGAGCGCGTCTACCTGCCTGCGGGGCAGGAGCGCATTGTGGTTCGCGAAGCGCGATTGCTCATGGCGTGCTACCTGGGCCTGCTGGCCTGGGCGGTGATCGGCCAGACCTGGGTGCCCATGCTGTACTTCTTCATCCCCCGGTTTGCTGGGGCTTTCGCGGTCTATGCCTTCATCACCACGCAGCACATGGCGATGGCGCAGGACGTTCGTGACCACCGGTTGTGCACCCGGTCCATGCGCAACGGCTGGCTCAGCCGGGTGCTGTACTGGAACATGAACTACCACATCGAGCACCACATCTTTCCTTCGGTACCCTTCCACGCGCTACCGGCACTGAATGCCGCCATCCGACAGCAGTTGCCCGAGCCCAGCGCCGGTTTGATCGCCGCTCACATCGAGATCGTGCGGGTCATCCTGGCGCAGCGCAGCGACCCCAGCGCCACGGCCTCGCACCCGTTGCCTGCCGCGCTGGATGCGGGCGGCTGAGCGTCTGGAGCGGGCGATGTGGATCACGCTTTGCCGTCTCAGCGACGTGCCGGACGATGATGTCCTGGAAGTCAACCTCGACGGCCATGTGTACTGCGCCTACCGCCTGGCCGGGCGGCACTACGTCACCGATGGCCTGTGCACGCATGGCGTAGCCCGGCTGGCCGAGGGTTTCGTGATCGACGACATCATTGAATGTCCGATGCACAACGGGCGCTTTCACATTCCCACAGGGCGCGTCGATGGGCCACCTGCCTGCGAGCCGTTGCGCACCTACCCGACCCGCGCCGAAGGTGAGTGCCTGCTGATTCAGTTGCCCGGCTGAGGGCGCCACAGAGCATGGAACAACCATGAAGACAGGTCGCTCGACCGGTCATGTGCGCATGGTGGACGTGGCGCGGCGCGCGGGTGTGGGTACGATCACCGTGTCGCGTGCGCTGCGCACGCCGGACCAGGTATCACCCGAGGTGCGAGAACGGGTGATGTCAGCGATGCAGGCCACCGGCTACGTGCCGAATTTGGCTGCGGGCACCTTGAAGTCCCAGCGCTCGCGTGTGATCGCGGCCATCGTGCCGACCTTGCGCAACACCATCTTCGCCGAGACGGTCGACGGCCTGTCTGAAGGGCTGCGCGAGCACGGCTTCCAGCTGCTGATCGCCAACTCGGGCTACTGCCTCGAGGCCGAGGTCTCGATCCTGCGCAACCTGCTCGGACAGCAGCCCGTGGCGGTGGTGTTGACAGGTACCGCTCACGACCCCACTGTGCGTGCGATGTTGCGCGCGCGGGGCCTGCCCGTGGTGGAAACCTGGGACCTCTCGGAGGACCCCATAGATCGGGCCGTAGGCTTTTCCAACTTCGATGCGGCGCGCAACATGACCCTGGCGCTGGCCGCGCGGGGCTACCAACGCATCGCCTTCGCGGGTGCGCCGCCTGAACGTGAACATCGAGGTGCACAGCGGCTGGCAGGCTACCGGCAGGCCTTGGCCGATCTGGGCCGCCGGCCGCAGACCGTCACGCTGGAAGACCTTGGCGCGACTTTCGTCAGCGGCGAGCGCGCTGTGCGTCAACTGATGGCCCGCGCCAAGCCGCCCGACGCGGTGTTCTTCGTCAATGACGTCGCTGCCTTCGGCGCCGCGCAGGCTTGCGCGCGACTGGGCATCACGATACCCCGTCAGCTGGCGATCGCGGGATTCGGCGACTTCGAGCTCGCCAGGGCCTCAAACCCCCCGCTGACCACCGTCCGCATCCCGGGCGAACTCATCGGCAGGACGGCAGCCCGGCTCATCGTCGAGCGCCTGGCGACCGGTAGCCAAGTGATCGTGCCATCGGACCGATCAGTGGATCTTGGCTTCGAGATCGTTGAGAGAGAAAGCGCCTGAGCGCGGTTGGTGGACCGATGCGGCGCCCCTGCCCTGAAACAAGAGAGGACCATCATGCAGAAGTTCCTGGTGTACCAATCGTTGTGGGCCATGGAGCGCCGCCGTCCCGATGGCGCCGAATGGTCGCTGGACGAGAAGCTCGAGATGATCCACGCCGCAGGTTTCGACGGGTGTGGCGTGCGCTTTGCAGACCGCGACTTCGTCCGTACCGTGACCGGTTTTCTGCGTGATCACGGCATGAGCTGGCAGGCGCAGTGCTACCCGCGTACGGTAGACGATCTCAAGCCCATCATTGAGCACGTGCAGGAGTTCGGGGCCGACCACATCAATCTGCAGGCCGATGTGCGCCCCTATCACCTGGCGGACTGCGTGCCCTACATCGAGGGCTGGCATCGACTGGCGGCCGACGCCGGCATCGCGCTGCACATCGAGACGCACCGCGACCGGATGACCACCGACCTGTTCTTCACCTTGCACCTGCTGGACCGGTTCCCGCACCTGCGCTTCACGGCCGACTTGTCACATTACCTGGTCGGCCGAGAGTTCGCATGGCCGGTGGATGAGCACAACCACGCGCTGATGCACCGCATCCTGGACAACACCTGGGGCTTCCACGGCCGAGTGGCCAGCCGGGAGCAGGTGCAGATCCAGACCAGCTTCGCCCATCACCGCCCCTGGGTGGACCTCTTCATGGACTGGTGGGGCTATGGCTTCCAGAGCTGGCGAAGGCGCGCCGGACGGGATGCCACGCTGACTTTTCTGTGCGAGCTCGGCCCTGCACCCTACGCCATCACCGGGGCCGACGGCTATGAGTTGTCCGACCGCTGGCAGGAGGCCTTGGCCATGAAGGACGAGGTGCGCAACCTGTGGGCCGCCGGATCCGAAGTGTGATCACAACAAGGTGGCGCGAGCGGCCTGCGTGATGGCCACCACGCCCGGGTGCGTGATGCGCCGCTCCACCGAGATGGCGTAGAACTGCTCGACGAGGTCGGTGCTGCGGCCGATGACCTGCACGCTGTACTGCTCGCAGGTCTGCTGCTCGACAACACTTGGGGAGATGAAGACACCCCGGCCTTCGCGGCCGAAGGCCTTCATGAGGGCACCGTCGTCGAACTCGCCGACGATTCTCGGGTGCAGGCCATGCAGCGTCAGCCACGACTCCACCTGCGACCGCACCGTCGACCGGGCGCCCGGGATCAGCATGGGGGCGCCGTTCAGGCACTCGGGAAACGGCCCTTTCAGGCGAAGGGCCAGCGCCGGCGCACAAAAGAAGCTCATGGACGAACTGCCCAGCGCATGGTTGTAGGCCTTCACCGCCAGGCGACGGGGCAGTGGCTCGTCGGCAATCACCAGATCCATGCGGTGCAGCGCCAATTGCGCCAGCAGGTCGTCGAAGTGACCCTCTGTGCAGATCAGCCGCATGGGTTCGGCCAGGGCCAGCGCCGGCTCCAGCAGCATGTAGGCCACCGACTTGGCCACGGCATCCTCGATCCCGACACGGAACTCCAGCACCTCCTGACCCCCGCGACGGCGTTCACGCATCGCGGCTTCAAGCTCGCTGCCCAGGCCAAAGATGTCGTCCGCGAAACGCAGTGCCACCCGCCCATCGTCGGTGAGTTCGAGCTTGCGACCGCTTTTGCGGAACAACCTGCGGCCCAGGCGGTCTTCCAGCAGCTTGATCTGGCCAGACAGCGTCTGCGGCGTGGTGTGCAACTGCTCGCCAGCCCGCACCACGCCCCCCGCCTTGGCGGTCACCCAAAAGTAGTGAAGGTGTTTGAAGTTGACCGTCATGATGCGTTTTTTTCGAATTGAAGATGTTTAAAGTTCGAATTTACGCGATTTAAGACCCTCCCTACAGTCCGCCCTTGTCGCATCCCACCCTTCAAGGAGAACACCATGCGCATGAGCACCAAGGGCCGAATCGCGGTAGCCGCTTTGATCGATCTCGCACTGCACGAGCGCACCGGCCCCGTGGCGCTGGCGTCGATCAGCCACCGACGGCAGGTCTCGCTGTCATACCTCGAGCAGCTCTTCAGCCGTCTGCGCCGGGAGGGCCTGGTGGAGAGCAGTCGCGGCCCGGGCGGCGGCTACACGCTGGGGCAGGAGGCCGAGGAGATCACGGTGGCACAGATCGTCCTTGCCGTTGATGAGCCGATGGAAAACAACGCGCAGGGCGACCACCACCAGGCGATCACCCTGGACCTGTGGCAGCAACTGCACACGGTCATGCTGCAGCACATGTCCTCGATCACGCTGGCCAGCCTGGTGCAGGAGCAGATCGACAAGGGCGTGAAGATCGAGGTGCCGCCCATGCGCCTGGCGATCTCGCCTGTGCCAGTGGTTCAACCTGTTCGCACGCGGGCGCCAAACTCTGTGTTCGCCCTGGCGGGCTCCATGGCCGCCTGACCGACCCGCGACCCAGGCCTCTCGGTACGGCGCTCATCGCCAGCCGTTGAGCCTGGGGGTTGACGAGCCCGCCCTCACCTGCGGCTCATCAGCCCCATCACTTCCGCAAACACGCGGTGGCGCAGGCCTGAAGAGGCCAGGTCGATGACCTGGCTGCGGCGGTAGTAGGGGCTCAGGTCCAGGCCCACGCCCACGGCCGAGAGTTCGATGTCGCCGGCGGCCTCCAGGTCGCCGGCCACCTGCTGCAGGTGGCGGTCCAGCAGGTGCGGGTCGTTGGCCAGGCCGGTCGCAGCGTCCATGGGGCAGCCGTCAGAGATGACGATCAGCAGCTTGCGACGCTCGGGCCGAGCGCGCAAGCGCTGCGCCGCCCATTGCAGCGCCTCGCCATCAATGCCTTCGCGGAAGGCGTCTTCCTTGAGCATGGCGGCCAGGTCCCGCCGGGCGCGGCGCCACGGGGTTTCGGCGGCCTTGAACACCAGGTGCAGCACCTCGTTGAGCCGGCCCGGACGGGCCGGGCGGCCGGCGCGCTGCCAGTCCTTGGCCGCGCGGCCGCCGTTCCACGCGCCGGTGGTGAAGCCCAGGATCTCGCTGGTCGCCCCGGCCAGCTCCAGCGCGCGGGCGAACACGTCCACCATGGCCGAGACCGCCTGGCGGTGCGTGCGCATGGAGCCTGAGCAGTCGATCAAGAAGGTGACCGCCGCATCGGCCACGGGCTCGCGCACGGGCTGGCGAAACAGCCGCCGCTCCGTGGGCGAGGTGATGAGCTGGGCCAGGCGGCGGCCGTCGATGAAGCCCTCTTCCTGCGCTTGCACCCAGTCGTCGCGCAGCGGCGAGGCCAGCAAGGCCATCAACTCGCGCGCCAGCCGCGCCACGTTCACGCCTTGCGCTTGCACATGGCGGTCCAGCTGCTCGCGGAACTCGTCGAGCTGGGCCGCCCGCACCAGGGCCGAGGCGTCCAGCTCGCGGTCGTGGGCGGTGGTGAAGACGCGGTAGGCATCCTCGCCGTCGCGCACGTTACGCGGGCCACTCAACACCCAGGCGGCGGCGTCATCCTCTACGTCGCCTTCCTCGAATTCCATGCGCATGCCCAGCGCAATGCGGCTGTCGAAAGGCTTGTCCTCTGCGCCGTCCTCAGCGGCCAGCGCGGTGGCATCGGCCAGCTGCTGCGCCACCCAGCGGGCCAGCTCCAGCGCGTGGGGCGCAAAAGCGGCCTGGTCGAAGCGGTGCCGGCGCATGGCCGCCAGCGCATGGCCGATAGCCGGCCCGATGCCCGCGCGCGTGGCCTCCATCAGGTCTTCGGTCTCCTCGAGCACGGGGTCGCCGGTCAACCGGGCACGCGTGATCTGGGCCACCGTGAAGACCAGCAGGCCACTGGCCGTCTCGGTCAGCCCGCCGTGGTGAAAGGCCAGCAACCAGGCTTCAAAGCGGTGACGCAGGTTGCGTCGCGCGCCGGGCCACTCTTCCCCGGCCAGGGCCTCCACGCGCAGTTGCTCGAACAAATCGAACAGCGCACGTTCGGTGGCGCGCTCTGGGGCGTTTTCAGGCTGATGCTGGCGGTGCAGCGCGGCGTCCGACCGCGACAGACGCAGCGCCAGGCCATCGGCCGCGCCACGGAACGAGGCCCAGTCGTCCTTCTCATGCGACGGGTGCAGGTGCGCGGCATACAGCGGCAGCCGCTGCCGGCCTCGGAACAGCCGCCCGCCGCGAAAGTGCAGGTCGACCTGCCCCGCCAAGGCACGGATGGCGGCCGCGCACAGCTCGTCCTGCCGCTGCTGACGGCGGATGGTGGTGGCGAGGCTGGCGTGGTCGGCCATGGTCCGGTGGTGGCGTGGTGAACCGCAGATCAAGCGTGGACGGCTGCCGCTCAGAGAGCAGCCATCACGCCCGTCAACCCCAGCTCCCGGTCAAAGCAGCGCTGGAAATACTCCGCCACCACAGGCTGCTCGGCAGCGTCGCACTTGTTGACGAAGGACAGGCGCAGGGCTTGGGCGACATCGCCAAAGAGCTCGAAGTTCTCGGCCCAGGTGATGACCGTGCGCGGCGACATCAGCGTGGAGAGGTCTCCGGCCTCGAAGCCCTTGCGGGTGAGGGCGGCCAGCGCCACCATCTGGCGCACCAGCGCCTGGCCCTTTTCGTCGCCCAGCGCGGGCACGCGGGCGGTGACGATGGCGGCTTCTTCTGCCGCAGGCAGGTAGTTCAGCGCGGCCACGATATTCCAGCGGTCGATCTGCGCGTGGTTCAGGCGCTGGGCGCCGTGGTACAGGCCGTTGAGGTTGCCCAGGCCCACGGTGTTGGCGGTGGCAAACAGACGGAAGGCCGGGTGCGGCTTGAGCACGCGGTTCTGGTCCATCAGCGTGAAGCGGCCGTCGCGCTCCAGCAGGCGCTGGATGACGAACATCACGTCCGGCCGGCCCGCGTCGTATTCGTCGAAGACCAGTGCCACCGGGCGTTGCAGCGCCCAGGGCAGGATGCCCTCCTGG
>CAYSOD010000062.1:0-12823 GCA_964432385.1 uncultured Rubrivivax sp. | reverse complement strand
CAGGAAGTCGTTGAGCAGTTGCTCGCGCTCCGCGTCGCGGATCTTCTGCAGGATCACCTGCTTGGCGGCCTGCGCACCGATGCGGCCGATGGTCACCGACTCGATGGGCTCTTCGATGTAGTCGCCCGCCTCGATGTCGGAGATCTGCTCCTGCGCTTCAAACAGCAGCATCTCGGCATCCGGGATCTGCAGACCCGCTTCGTTGGGCACCACATGCCAGCGGCGGAAGGTCTCGTACTCGCCAGAATCCCGGTCAATCGACACGCGAATGTCCATCTCGCCGCCATTGAGCTTCTTGGTAGCCGAGGCCAGCGCAGCTTCCACCGCGGCAAACACCACCTCGCGCTCCACGGTCTTTTCGCGTGCGATGGCATCCACCAGCATCAGCAATTCGCGGTTCATCGTCAGGGACCTTTCCTCAACCGGCGGAGCGGGTGGCACGGCCCCGCCCCTTGAAGTCGTACACGGGCACGAGGCGGGCCTCGCGCACTTCCTCGAGCTTGAATGCAAGTTCACTGCCTGCGCGCTCGTCCTGCAGCGCCAGGCTCCACCCGCCCTCGGCGCGCCCGAGCACGCCGCGCCAGTGCTTTCGCCCCTGGAACGGGGCCTTGAGCGTGATGTCCACGGCCTGGCCGGCGAAACGGTCGAAATCCGCTTCCTTCTTCAGCAGGCGGTCTAGGCCGGGCGAGGAGACCTCGAGCCGCTCGTAAGCGACGTTGTCCACCTCCAGGGCGTACAGCAACTGTCGGGTCACGACCTCACAGTCGTCCACGGTCACGAACTCGCCATGGCCTTGGGATTCGGGGTAGTCGCGGCCAGGTACCCGATCAATGTAGATGCGCAACAGGCCGCGAGCAGAACGCTCCACGTCCACCAGATCGAAACCCAGACCGGTGACCGTGCGCTCGATGCAGGCCTGCGAGCCCGTGCCCAGGCTGGCGCCCGGCATGGCGTGCCGTGCCCCGGTGACCTCACCGGAGGGCTCTGACCGACCCACTTGCTGACCCAAATCTGCGCCGCTCCACACGTGACCCGGCCCGGCGCCCTCACCGCGCCGTCACGTAACTTGCGCAACGGGCCTGAAAGCGTCGAGCCAAAAAAAATGGGCTGGAAGAACCGCCCACTCGACATTCAGCGAAGGACGGATTATAAGCACGCACGCCCCAGCCGGCAATCCCGCCACGCAGGCTCCAGGGCCGTGGGAAACTCCTCAGTGAGTTGATTCGGAGGTTCCATGGGTTTTCTTGCCGGCAAGCGCCTGCTCATCACCGGGGTGCTCAACCAGCGCTCCATCGCCTACGGCATCGCCCGCGCCTGTCGCCGCGAGGGGGCCGAACTGGCCTTCAGCTACGTGGGCGAGCGCTTCAAGGACCGAATTGCCGAGTATGCGGCGGAGTTCGGCTCAGCCCTCACCTTCGACTGCGATGTGGGTGACGACGCGCAGATCCAGCGCATGTTCGAGCAACTGGGCGAGCACTGGCCCACTTTTGACGGCTTCGTCCACGCCATCGGTTTTGCCCCTCGCGAAGCCATCGCGGGCGACTTTCTGGACGGGCTATCGCGCGAGGGCTTCAAGATCGCGCACGACATCTCGGCCTACAGCTTCCCGGCCCTGGCCAAGGCCGCGGCGCCTCGTCTCAACCCGGGCGCGGCCCTGCTCACCCTGAGCTACCTGGGCGCCCTGCGCGTGGTGCCGGGCTACAACACCATGGGCTTGGCCAAGGCCTCGCTGGAGGCCAGCGTGCGCTACCTGGCGGCCAGCCTGGGCCCCAAGGGCGTGCGGGTCAACGGCATCTCCGCCGGGCCGATCAAGACGCTGGCCGCCTCGGGCATCAAAGGCTTCGGCAAGATCCTGGACGTGGTGGAACGCGAGTCCCCCATCCGCCGCAACATCACCATCGACGACGTGGGCAACGTCGCGGCCTTCCTGTTGTCAGACCTGGCCGGCGGCGTCACAGCGGAGATCACCTACGTGGACGGCGGCTTCAGCCAGGTGGCCGGGGGCATGGAGCCCTGAGCTCAGTCCTTCACGCAGTCCACGTAGTAGCGACGGGGTCCGCCTGACTCGGATTCTTCCTCGACCAAGCCGTGCACGTCGGTGTCAAAGCCGGGGAAAGCGGCGTTGAACTCGCGCGTGAACTTCAGGTAATCCACGATCTTGCGGTTGAAGCGCTCACCCGGAATGAGCAAGGGAATGCCCGGCGGATAGGGCGTCAGCAGGGAGGTGGTGATGCGCCCTTCCAGCTGGTCCACGGGCACGCGGTCGGTCTGCCGGTGGGCGATGCGCGCAAAGGCATCGCTGGGCTTCATGGCCGGCTGCAAATCTGACAGGTACATGTCGGTGACCAGACGCGCGATGTCACCCTTGGCATAGGTCTCGTGGATGCTCTGGCAGAGCTCCTTGAGGCCTATACGCTCATAGCGCGGGTGGGCGGCACAGAACTCCGGCAGCACCCGCCACATGGGCTGGTTACGGTCGTAGTCGTCCTTGAACTGCTGCAGCGCCGTGAGCATGGTGTTCCAGCGGCCCTTGGTGATGCCGATGGTGAACATGATGAAGAAGGAGTACAGCCCCGTCTTTTCCACCACCACGCCGTGCTCGGCCAGGTACTTGGTAACCACGGCCGCCGGAATGCCGGTCTTGGCGAACTTGCCGGAGACGTCCAGGCCCGGGGTGATGATCGTGCTCTTGACGGGGTCCAACAGGTTGAAGCCCGCGGCCAGGCTGCCGAAACCGTGCCACTTGTCGCCGGCCTTGAGGATCCAGTCTTCGGCCCGGCCAATGCCTTCGGGCGCCAGCTTGTCCGGCCCCCAGACCTTGAACCACCAGTCGCGACCGTATTCCTTGTCCACTTTGCGCATCGCGCGGCGGAAGTCCATGGACTCGGCGAGGCTCTCCTCGACCAAGGCCGTGCCGCCCGGAGGCTCCATCATGGCCGCGGCCACGTCGCAGCTGGCGATGATGGCGTACTGCGGGCTGGTGGAGGTGTGCATCAGGTAGGCCTCGTTGAACAGGTGCCTGTCAAGCTTGCGGTTCTGCGCGTCCTGCACCAGCACGTGGGACGCCTGGCTGAGGCCCGCCAGCAGTTTGTGCGTGCTTTGCGTCGCAAACACGAGCTGGTTCTTGGGCCGGCCGCGCTTCTTGCCCATGGCGTGGAAGGAGCCGTAGAACGGGTGAAAGGCCGCGTGCGGCAGCCAGGCCTCGTCAAAGTGCAAGGTGTCGATGTAGCCGTCCAGCGTGTGCTTGATGGTCTCGGTGTTGTAGAGCACGCCGTCATAGGTGCTCTGCGTGAGCGTGAGGATGCGGGGCTTGACCTTCTTGGCATCCACACCGGCCAGCAGCGGGTTGGCCGCAATGCGCTTGCGAATGGCCTCGGGCGAGAACTCCGACTGCGGGATGGGCCCGATGATGCCGAAGTGGTTGCGCGTGGGCGGCAGGAACACCGGCACCGCCCCCGTCATGATGATGGAGTGCAGGATGCTCTTGTGGCAGTTGCGGTCCACCACCACCACGTCTCCCGGGGCCACCGTGTGGTGCCACACCATCTTGTTGCTGGTGCTGGTGCCGTTGGTGACAAAGAAGCAGTGGTCGGCGTTGAAGATGCGCGCGGCGTTCTTTTCGCTGGCGGCCACCGGGCCGGTGTGGTCCAGCAGCTGGCCCAGCTCGTCCACGGCATTGCACACGTCGGCGCGCAGCATGTTCTCGCCAAAGAACTGGTGGAACATCTGTCCCACGGGGCTCTTCAGAAAAGCCACTCCGCCGCTGTGCCCGGGGCAGTGCCAGGAGTAGGAGCCGTCCTGCGCGTAGTCCATCAGCGCCTTGAAGAAGGGCGGCGCCAGCGAGTCCAGGTAGCTCTTGGCCTCACGGATGATGTGACGGGCCACGAACTCCGGCGTGTCCTCGAACATGTGGATGAAGCCGTGCAGTTCGCGCAGGATGTCGTTGGGGATGTGCTGCGAGGTGCGCGTCTCGCCGTACAGGTAGATGGGGATGTCGGCATTGCGAAACCGAATCTCGCCAATGAACTTGCGCAGGTTCAGCACGGCCGGGTCCAACTCCGGGCCGGGCGTGAACTCCTCGTCGTCGATGGACAGGATGAAGGCGCTGGCGCGGCTTTGCTGCTGGGCGAACTGGCTCAGGTCGCCATAGCTGGTGACCCCCAGCACCTCGAAGCCTTCTTTCTCGATGGCTTGCGCCAGCGCACGGATGCCCAGGCCGGAAGTGTTCTCAGAGCGAAAATCCTCGTCGATGATGACGACGGGAAAGCGGAAGCGGATCATCTGGCAGCCCTCGTCCGGGCAGCCCCGGCTTCTCAACGAAAAAACGGGCGAAGTGTAGGGCTGCAAGCCCGGTCGATACACTGACCCGCATCAGAGTGTCGCGGGAGACAGACGCATGGAGTTCCAGGCATCGACGCTGTGGTGGGTCTTGGCCGGTGTCTTGGTGATCACCGAGTTGCTCACCGGCACCTTCTACCTGCTGATGCTGGCCTTGGGCAGCGCCGCAGCCGCCCTGAGCGCACACGCTGGGGCGGCCACTAGCGTGCAGTTCATAGCCGCAGCCCTGGTGGGCGGCGGCGCCACTGCACTGTGGCACTTCAAGCGGGCCCGTGCGCCCCGCTCTGCACCTTCAGCCTCCAACGCGGACGTCAACATGGACATCGGCCAGACCGTGCACGTGCAGGTCTGGCAAGACGATGGCCGGGCCCGCGTGCCCTACCGCGGCGCGGCCTGGACGGTGCGCCATGCCGGGCCGGGTGCGCCGTCTCCCGGGGATCACCGCATCGTGGCAGTGCACGGCAATGAACTGGATGTGGTGCCGATTCACAGCACTGCAGCTTGAACAAGATTTGAGCGGTCACCGAGCCGCCTTCATGCCTGGAAATCGCATCACAAGGAGGAGTCCCTCATGGAAATCGCTCTCGTCGTCCTGGTAGTGGCCATTGTCTTCATCGCCCGCACCTTCAAGATCGTGCCCCAGCAGAACGCCTGGGTGGTGGAGCGTCTGGGCAAGTTCGACCGCACGCTCACCCCGGGCCTGAAGTTCATCGTGCCCTTCATCGAGCGCGTGGCTTACCGCCACTCACTCAAGGAAGTGCCGCTGGATGTACCCAGCCAGGTCTGCATCACCAAGGACAACACCCAGCTGCAGGTGGACGGCATCCTGTTCTTCCAGGTCACTGACCCCATGCGCGCCAGCTACGGCAGCAGCGACTACCTCACCGCCATCACCCAGCTGGCCCAGACCACGCTGCGCAGCGTGGTGGGCAAGATGGAGCTGGACAAGACCTTCGAAGAGCGCGACCTGATCAACGCCTCCGTCGTCAACGCGCTGGACGAGGCGGCCCTCACCTGGGGTGTGAAGGTGCTGCGCTACGAGATCAAGGACCTCACGCCCCCGGCCGAGATCCTGCGCTCCATGCAGGCTCAGATCACCGCCGAGCGCGAAAAGCGTGCCCTGATCGCCGCCTCTGAAGGCCGCCGCCAGGAGCAGATCAACATCGCCACGGGCGAGCGCGAGGCCTTCATCGCCCGCTCCGAGGGCGAGAAGCAGGCCGAGATCAACAAGGCGCAGGGCGAAGCTGCCGCTATCACTGCCGTTGCTGAGGCGACGGCCGAGGCCATCCGCAAGATCGCTGCTGCCATCGAGTAGCCCGGCGGCGAGCAGGCCGTCCAACTCAAGGTGGCCGAGCGGGCGGTCGAGGCCTACAGCCAGCTGGCCCGCACCAACAACACCATGATCGTGCCCGGCAACATGACCGAGGTGTCAGCGCTCATCGGCTCGGCCATGACCTTGATGAAGGGGAACCAACATGGCGCCTGAATGCGAAGCCCGTCACTCTGCGCTCCCAGGATGGGCATGGGGCTGCGACGCGGCACCGACGACGCGCAAGGTGCGGGATGAGGGAAGCCCAGCATGCCCGCGCTGAACGTCCTGGGCAGTGAACTCGTCGCCTGCTCCTACGACCCTTTGACCGGCTGGTACCGGGATGGCTGCTGCCACACCGATGCGCAGGACGCGGGCAGCCATGTCATCTGCGCCCGCATGACGATGGATTTCCTTAACCAACAGTTCGAGCGCGGCAACGACCTCATCACCCCCCGACCCGAATACCGCTTCAAGGGCCTGAAGCCCGGCGACCGATGGTGCGTGTGCGCGCTGCGCTGGAAGGAGGCCTACGCCAACGGCTGCGCTCCGCCCGTCGTCTTGGAGAGCACCCACCAGCGCGCCCTGGATTTCGTGCCACTGTACTGGCTGCAACGCCACGCCTGGCAAGCCGTGGGCTAAACTCCGCCCCCGTCATGACGGCTGCGCGTCAGAGCGCCAGACCGGATGTCCCTGCGGAGGGATGGATGAGTGGTTTAAGTCGCACGCCTGGAAAGCGTGTGTGGGTTAATAGCCCACCGCGGGTTCGAATCCCGCTCCCTCCGCCACCTGGCTGTAGCACGCCACATACCCACCCTGCAACGCCCTCGCCACTCAGAGCGAGAACGAGGGACGTTGTGCCAGACGCTCGCGCCAGCGCAGCAGGTGGGGGTGGCGTTCGTCGGGTTTGACCTTGACGATGCGCGCGAAGTCCACGGCCACCGCGGCGGTGATGTCGGCCAGGCTGAAATGGGCGCCTGCCACGTGGTCGTGGCCTTTGAGTTGGTCGTTCAGTGTGACCAGGAACTGCGAGATGCGGGCCACGCCGCGCTGCGCCAGTTCAGGGATCTGCGGGTAGTTCACGGGGCCGGGCAACGCTCGGTTGGCCATGGCTGGAGAGCCATTGCGCAAGGCCTCTGCCACGGCGAACAGGCCGTCGAACTCGGCTCGCCATTGCCAACTTGCCACGGCGGCTTTCTCCTCAGGGGTTCGGCCCATCAACGCGGGTTGCGGGTAGGCCGCCTCCAGCCAGGCCGCAATGGCCGCGTTGTCCGTGAGCACCTCCCCACTGGGCAGCCGCAGTGCCGGCACCGTGCACTGGGGATTCAGGGCGCGGTAGGCGTCGCTGAACTGTTCTCCGCTGCGCAGGTCCACCTGCACGGTCTCGTGGACCACGCCCTTCTCGGCCAGCAGGATGCGCGCGCGGCGAGGGCTGGGCGCCGTGGCGCAGTCGTACACGATGCGCGAGTGGGTCATGGCGCCAGCTTGTCCTGCGTACGGGTGTCAAAGTCGCTGGCGTCGTGACGCTCGTGCAGTTGCGACGCCGGATCGCCCGCGGTTCGGTTGACCATCCGACCGCGCTTGACGGCGGGGCGCTGCCCGATCTCGTCGGCCCAGCGGATCACGTGCGTGTACTCGTGCACCGAGAGAAACTCGGCTGCGCCGTACAGCAGGCCCTTGGCCATCGCCCCGTACCACGGCCAGACGGCCATGTCGGCCACGGTGTATTCCTCGCCAACCAGGAAGCGATGGTCCGCCAGGCGGCGGTCCAGCACGTCCATTTGCCGCTTGACCTCCATCGAGAAGCGATCGATGGGGTATTCGTACTTCGCTGGCGCATAGGCGTAGAAGTGGCCGAAGCCGCCGCCCAGGTACGGGGCGCTGCCCATTTGCCAGAACAGCCATGACAGGCACTCCGCCCGCAGCGTCCCCGTGGGGAGGAACTCGCCGAACTTCTCGGCCAAGTACAGCAGGATGGCGCCGCTTTCGAACACACGCACCGGCTCGGGACCGCTGCGGTCCATCAGCGCTGGAATCTTCGAGTTCGGGTTCACCGCCACGAAGCCGCTGCTGAACTGTTCGCCCTCCCGGATGCGGATCAGCCAGGCGTCGTACTCGGCGCCCGCGTGGCCGCGCGCCAGCAGTTCCTCCAGCATCACTGTCACCTTCACCCCGTTGGGCGTGCCTGTGGAGTACAACTGCAGCGGGTGCTTGCCCACCGGCAGCTCACGCTCGTGAGTTGGTCCGGCAATCGGACGGTTGATGTTGGCGAAGGTGCCGCCGCTGGGCTTGATCCAGGTCCAGACGGGCGGCGGGGTGTAGTCGGTGGGTTCGGTCATGCGCGGAGTTTACGGACCCACGCCGCGCTCAGTCCCGTGACAACCCCGATGACGTGTCTTCGGTCCCTCAGGGATGATGGGACAGAAGGTGGGAAGACCGTGTCACCCCCCAATGGCAGCGCCAGTGCCGACACGGGCTGAACCTGCATTCCCAACCACGAAGGACCATATCGACATGGAACGCATCCTCGTCACCGACCACGACGATGGCACGACGCTGGTCACGATCAACCGGCCCGAACGACGCAATGCCATCTGTTCGCGCACCGCCATCGAGCTGCAGCAAGCGTTCGACGCCTTCGATCGCAGCGAGCAGCGGGTGGCTGTGATCACGGGCAGCGGCAATACCTTCTCCTCCGGTGCCGACATCAGCGACCTGCCCGAACTGTGGCGCTGCATTCCCACCGTGGGTATACGCACCGAAAAGCCGGTGATCGCCGCCGTGGCCGGGCACTGCGTGGGCGGAGCGGTGGTGATGGCCATGATGGCCGACCTGCTGGTAGCGGCCGATGACGCGCGGTTTTCCTACCCCGAAGCGGCACTCGGTTTCACGGGTGGGTTGATCGCCAGCCTGGCCGCCCGCATCCCCCACAAGGTGGCCATGGAAATGATGCTGCTGTGCCGCACAGTGGACGCGCAGCGCGCCTACGCCGTGGGCTTGGCCAACGAGGTGGTGCCGGTGGGGCAGCAGGTGGGCCGCGCGCTGGAGCTGGCGCGCGAGATTGCGACCTTTTCGCCCGTGGTGCTTCGCACGCTCAAGCGCTTTGTCACCCAAGGGGTGCTGCCTCAAGGGCCTTCAGAGCGCATGGCTCACGCCAACCGCGACCTGATGGCCGTGCGCGAAAGCGAGGATGCCCGCGAGGCGGTGGCAGCCTTCCGCGACAAGCGCAAGCCCAAATTCACGGGGCGGTGAGGGCTTGATGTCGACACCATCCCGGCAGACCACTGATCGCGCCGCAGGCCCATCTGCTCGCTCCCACCTCTGTTGACAGGCCGAACGTTCGATACCTGGATCAAGGCCGGTTCAGTGGTTTGATGCCGGCCAATAGTCCAGGCTGCGGTGCCGGTAGGGGATGTTCGCGAAGTCGGTGTTGAGCAGGCCTGGAGACTGCACGTAAAGCACCTCGCTGGCCAGTGGGGCGTAGGCGGCGTGGAAGTGCTGGGAGCTCTTGACGACGATGCCGCGGCGGGCGGTGAGGTCGATGCCCAGGCCGGTGAAGAGCTCGGTGCCGATGGCCTGCTGGCGGCGGCTGATGAGCACGATGTCCAAACCGTCGTCGGTGCTCACCCAGGCCGAGCGGCCACAGGGTGCGGGGTGACCGCCCAGACCGCTCTGCGAATGACTATCCAGAATGGCGCGAACGGTGACGTGCAGGTCCACGGGGTCGCCTGACAAGGGGCCCAGCTTGCCGCCCACGCGCAGGTCCAGCCGGGCGCCCACGCCAGCCTCGGCGCACACTTGGATGGCACCCAGGTCCCAGAAAGGCGCCAGGGCCACTTGGCCAATGCCCCGCTGCACAAGAGCCCGCAGGATGAAGGTGGAGTCGCTTCCGGCGCCGCCACCGGCGTTGTCGGCGCTGTCGGCCAGCACCAGCGGGCGGCCACCCGAGTGCGCGGCCAGGCGGTCCATGGCCTGGTCGACGGTCGACAGGCGCGCGGCGGTTTGCTCCCGCAGGTCCCAGAGCTCCTGGCCCAACTCTTGCGCGAGACGTGAAGCCAGAGCCTCGTCACCATCGGTCACCACCCACACCTTGGCGCCGGCCTCGGGCACGTCGCCCCAGGGGAAGCCGTGGCCGAAGCTCACGCTCAGCACACCGGGGCGGGCTTCCAACGCCTTCATGCGGGCCACGAAGCTCTTCATGGGCTCACGCGTCGTGTGCCAGAAACCCACCATGCGGCAGTCGTGCACGGCGGTCACCGGGCGCACGCGGCCCTGCGCGGTGGCCAGGGTTAGCGCCCACAGTTCCTCGAAGCGCTCCACCATGTCGGTGTGCGGGTACTCCTTGTAGGCGATGAGGATGTCGGCATGGCGGCGCATGCGCTCGGTGAAGTGGCAGTGCAGATCCAGCTCCACCCCAATGGCCACCTCAGGGCCGACCAGGGCGCGCACGCGCTCGATCAGGTCGCCCTCGCAGTCGGGGTAGCTTTCGGCGACCATCGCGCCGTGCAACACCAGCAGCACGGCGTCCACGGGCATGGCGGCCTGCAGGCGCTGCAACAGTTCTTCTCGCAGGGTCTCGTAGGCCGATTGCACGGTGGTGCCGGCGGGTTGGGCCGCGGCCAGCAGGCCAAAGTGCACCTCGTGCCTATCGCGCGCGGCGAGCCGCCGCCCGGCCTCGTGCCAAAGCTGCGCCTCGGCGGTTCGCCCCTCGCCATGGTCCACCTCCCAGGCTGAGAGGCCCGTGGGTGCCATGGCGAAGGTGTTGGTCTCGGTGGCGACGCCGGCGATGTGGATCTTCATGAGGAACAGGGGTTCAGAGGTGCGCCATCACGGCGCGGGGTGGGTGACGCCTGAAGACGGCAGAAGATGCGGGGCTGCAGCCCTTTGCGAAGTTCAGTGAAGTCGGGCAGGCGACAGCGCCTGCGGCGTGACGCCTTGCGCGGCGATGTCGGCCGGCAGCGCCTGGCCCATAAGCAGGGACGCCGCGGCACGCGCCAGGGCCGGCGCCATCTGGATGCCGTAGCCGCCCTGCCCCGCGAGCCAGAAGAAGCCCTCGGCCTGCGTGTCCCAGCCGGCCACGGGGGAGCGGTCGACCACGAAGCTGCGCAAACCCGCCCAACGGTGAGCGATCCGACGGACCGGATGGGTGGTGAGCGTCTC
Organism: uncultured Rubrivivax sp.; assembly: GCA_964432385.1. GTDB lineage: Bacteria > Pseudomonadota > Gammaproteobacteria > Burkholderiales > Burkholderiaceae_C > Rubrivivax. The sequence continues at coordinate 2,016 of CAYSOD010000062.1, read as the reverse complement.
GAAGCGGTCCACCGCGATGGCGATGTCCAGTTCTTCCGGCGCCACGTCGCAGGGGTCCATCGGGTCCTCGTTGGCGGGCGACAGCAGAAACTGGCCGGCATCGGGCTTGAAGTACACGGTCTCGTCGACGTCGATCACCATGGGCCAGTGGCGCGTGTCATGGCCCTCGGGGGCGGGAATGGTCATGGCGGTGCGGCGCATGGGCTGCAGGCCCACGGGCCGGGCGCCAGCCTGCCGAGCCACCACGTCGGCCCAGGCGCCAGTGGCGTTGACCACCACAGGGGCCTGGAAACGGCCCGCACGGCTGTCCACCGTCCACTGCCCCGCGCGGCGCTGAAGTGACACCTCACCTGCCCCCAACACCAACTGCGCGCCGGCGCGACGCAGCAGGCGCAGGTAGCCCTGCAGGATGGCGGCCACCTCCATGTCGCGGCCGCTGTCGTCCAGCGCCGCCGCGGCCACGGCCTCGGGCCGCAGGATGGGCACCAGGCGCAGGGCCTCCTCGCGCGGCACGGCCTTCAGGCCCGTGCCCTCCTGAAAGGAACTCAGCAGGTCTTGCAGCCGAGACTCCGCGTCCGGTCCGGCCACGAAGAGCGCCGCACGCGGGGTCATCAAGGCCACGTCGGCAAACCCTTCAGGCGGCTGCTCCAGAAAGGCACGGCTGGCCCGCGTGAGCCCGCGCACCGTGGCATTGCCATAGCTCTCGAAGAACATGGCCGCCGAGCGACCGGTGGTGTGGCGCCCGGGATGGTCCTCCAGCTCCAGCAACAGCACGCGGCGGTGCGGCGCCAGCTCGGCGGCTACCGAGGCCCCGGCCATGCCGGCGCCCAGCACGATGACGTCGAAGGAGGACGGCGCGGCAGTCATCGGCTGCGTCAACGTGCGCCGCGCCAGTCGGGCGCGCGCTTGTCGATGAAGGCCTGCACGCCCTCCAGGGCGGAGGTGTCCATCATGTTGCAGGCCATGGTCTCGCCGGCGTCGGCGTAGGCCTCCTCGATGCCCACCTCCAACTGGCGGTAGAACAGGCTCTTGCCCATGGCCAGCGCCACGCGCGGCTTGGCCACGATGCTGGCCACCAGCGATTCGATCTCCTCGTCAAGCTGGTCCGCGTCGACCACCCGGTTGACCAAACCTTTGGTCTGCGCCTCGTCGGCGGAGATGAAGGCGCCGGTCACCAGCATCTCGAAGGCGGCCTTGCGAGAGAGGTTGCGGCTCAAGGCCACGCTGGGCGTGGAACAGAAAAGCCCCAGGTTCACGCCGCTGACGGCAAAGCGCGCATCACGTGCGGCCACCGCCAGGTCGCACATCGCCACCAGCTGGCAGCCTGCCGCCGTGGCAATGCCCTGCACCCGGGCGATGACGGGCACCGGCAGCTGCTGGATCGTCATCATCATGCGGCCGCACTGTGCAAACAGGCGCTCGTAGTAGGCCTGCGAGGGCTCAGCGCGCATCTCCTTCAGGTCGTGCCCGGCGCAGAAAGCCTTGCCCGCGGCAGCGATCACTACAACGCGAGCCGTCTCGTCGGCGCGCACGGCGTCCAACTCGGCCTGCAGGGCGCTGAGCGTGGCTTCAGACAGGGAATTGAAGGCGTTGGGCCGGTTCAGCGTGATGCGCACCACGCCGCGCGCATCACGTTCGCGCAAGACCAGGGGCGCAATGGGGGGTTGGCTCAGGTCGCTCATGGGGGGTCTCCAAGGGTCACTCGATGGCCGAAGCGCTTCGGGCGCGCTCACGCAACTGGAACTTCTGGATCTTGCCGGTGCTGGTCTTCGGGATGGGTTCGAAGCGGATCTCGCGCGGCACCTTGTAGCCGGCGAGCAAGCTCTTGCAGTGGGCCACCAACTCTTCGGCGGTGACGGTGGCTTCGGGCTTGGTCTCCACGTAGGCCAGCGGGGTCTCGCCCCACTTGGGGTCAGGCAGGGCCACAACGGCACAGGCCATCACGGCGGGGTGGCGGTACAGCGCGTCCTCCACCTCCGGCGCACTGATGTTCTCGCCGCCGTAGATGATGATGTG
>CAYSOD010000061.1:0-12825 GCA_964432385.1 uncultured Rubrivivax sp. | reverse complement strand
ACGCTTTGCGCGTGCTGGTGAAGTACCACATGATGGAAGAGCAGCAGCAGGCGCTCGAAGCGCTGAGAGATTGGGCTGCCGCGACGCCGATGCTGCAGGCGCTGTGGGAGTTGTACGGGCGTCCTGCGGGTTTGGCCACGCGGGACTGGTCCGCGGGCCTCATCGATGAGATGGTGGCTGGCGGGGTCTTGCAGCTCGGCGCGGATGGGGTGGTGCGGGAGGGCGCTTAGATCCTGGTCGCGCAGCACAGGTAGGTACCTTGGTCCGCGCTCACATCGCTGACGCGATATGAGCGCGGCCCGAGAACGGATAAGTCCGCTTGCGGAGGGCCTTACAGGCCCGCGGCAGCACGCAGTGCTGCCGCCTTATCCGTTCTCTCCCACGTGAACTCGGGTTCTTCGCGGCCGAAGTGGCCGTAGGCAGCGGTCTTCTGGTAAATGGGGCGCAGCAGGTCCAGCATCTGGATGATGCCCTTGGGGCGCAGGTCGAAGTGCTGGTTCACCAGGGCGGAGATCTGGTCGTCGGAGATCACGCCCGTGCCCTCGGTGTACACCGTCACGTTCATGGGGCGGGCCACGCCGATGGCGTAAGCCACCTGCACCTGGCACTGCTTGGCCAGGCCCGCAGCCACCACGTTCTTGGCCACGTAGCGCGCGGCGTAGGCGGCTGAGCGGTCTACCTTGGACGGGTCCTTGCCGGAGAAGGCGCCACCACCGTGCGGGCAGGCGCCGCCGTAGGTGTCGACGATGATCTTGCGCCCGGTCAGGCCGCAGTCGCCCTGCGGGCCGCCGACGACGAAGCGGCCGGTCGGGTTGATCAGGTACTTGGTGTCGGCCGTGAGCCACTCCTTGGGCAGCACGGGCTTGATGATCTCCTCGCGCACGGCCTCGTAGAAGGCGTCCGTCATGCGGTTGCCCAGGCTGTATTCGGGCGCGTGCTGGCTGGACAGCACCACGGTGTCGATGCTGTGCGGCTTGCCGTCCACATAGCGCATGGTCACCTGGCTCTTGGCGTCCGGGCGCAGGAAGGGCAGGCGCCCGTCCTTGCGCAGCTGCGCCTGGCGCTCCACCAGCCGGTGCGCGTAGTAGATCGGCGCGGGCATCAGCTCGGGGGTCTCGTCGCAGGCGTAGCCAAACATCAGGCCCTGGTCGCCGGCGCCGGTGTTCAGGTGGTCGTCGCTGGCGTGGTCCACGCCCTGGGCGATGTCGTTGGACTGCTTGTCGTAGCAGACCATCACCGCACAGCCCTTGTAGTCGATGCCGTACTCGGTGTTGTCGTAGCCGATGCGCTTGATGGTGTCGCGCGCCACCTGGATGTAGTCCACGTGGGCGTTGGTGGTGATCTCGCCGGCCAGCACCACCAGGCCGGTGTTGCACAGCGTCTCGGCGGCCACGCGCGAGCGCGGGTCCTGCGCGAAGATGGCGTCGAGGATGGCGTCGCTGATCTGGTCAGCGACCTTGTCGGGGTGACCTTCGGAAACCGATTCCGAGGTGAACAGATAATCGTTACGTGCCACTTGTGTGCTCCAGGTTGATTGAGGTGATCGGCGTGGCCGATCAGGGGTGTCCTGGAAAGCGGCGACGCTTTAGCGGTTCCGGGCTCGAGAGCTCTGCTCTATCCCGCCAGCCGGCCTATCCAGCTGCATCGCCCCGCAAGTAGTCCTTAACTCGGCGATACCGCAAAGTATAGAACCATGCTCCGGCTGGCTGATGGGCTCTTGAAGTGGCTGTCCCGCCGCCCGTTGTGGTTTCTTCACGCGCTTGGTGCGGTACTCGGCTGGACCGTGTGGGGGCTGTCGCCGCCCTACCGCCGGCGCTTGCGTGACAACGCCGGCTTGGCGGGTGTCGCGGCGCGTGACCGGCGGCGCGCGGTGGCCGAGGCAGGGCGCATGACGCTGGAGTTGCCTCGGTTGTGGCTGCGCGCGAGCGACGCTCCCGTGCCCGACCCAGTGCGCTGGGAAGGCGGGGAACTGATCGAAGCCGCCCTGGGACGACCCGGTGGGCTGCTCATCCTCACCCCGCACCTGGGCAGCTTCGAGGTGGCCGCCCATGCCTATGCCCAGCGTTTCGGGCCGCGTCAGCCCATGACCGTGCTGTACCGGCCCGCCCGTCAGGCCTGGTTGCGTGCCATGGAGGAGGTGGCGCGCGAGCGCCCCGGCCTGTCGTCCGCGCCGGCCACGCTGGCCGGGGTGCGTCAACTCATCCGGGCCTTGAGGCAAGGTGGCACGGTGGCCCTGCTGCCGGACCAGGTGCCTCCCCAGGGGCAGGGTGTCTGGGCGCCGTTCTTCGGCCGGCAGGCCTACACCATGACCCTGGCTGCCCGGTTGGCGCGGCAGACCGGCGCCACCGTCTTGCTGGGCTGGTGCGAGCGGCTGCCCGGGGGACAAGGCCACGTGGTGCGGATGTCGGCCCTGCCCGAACCGCTGCCGCCGCCCGAGGGCCTAGATGATGAGGCCTGGACCCTGCAGGCCGCCACGGTGGTCAACCGGGCCATGGAAGCCCTGATACTGCGCAGACCTGAGCAGTACCTCTGGGGCTACCACCGCTACAAGCAACCGCGTGCCACGCCCTGATCAGCTGGCTTCAGCACAAGCTGCTCCCGCGTTCCGCCACCGCACCCTTGATTCGCTTGCGCCGATGAACCTGCTTGCCCGCCTGCTCGTGGCCTGTCTGCGCCTCATGCAGCACCTGCCGCTGTCGGTGCAGGCCCATATTGGACGCGGCTTCGGCGCGCTGCTGCACCTGTGCGCCCGTCAGCGGCGCGGCATCGCCAGGCGCAACCTGGCGCTGTGCCTTCCCCAATGGTCCGCGAGCCAGCGTGATGCGGTACTGCGCGAGCATTTCGCCTTGCTGGGGCGCAGCCTGCTGGAACGCGGCTTGCTGTGGTACGCGCCGCCTGAGCGGCTCAAGCGCTTGATCCAGGTGGAGGGTGACGTGAGCCTGGCGCAGCGAAGCAGCCGGCCCGTGATGTGGCTGGTGCCGCACTTTCTGGGCTTGGAAGTGGCGGGCGCCGCGGTGCAGCTGTTCCAGCAGCGCACGGTGGTGGACATCTACCAAACGCAGAGCAACGCCTACCTGGACGGCGTGCTCAAGCGGGGCCGCTTGCGCTTCGGCCGTGCCGAGGCCTATCCGCGCAGCGTGCCCATCCGTCAGGTCATGAAGCGCATCCGCGAGGGTTGCCCCTTCTTCAACATGCCCGACCAGGACTACGGCCCCAAGGACTCCACCTTCGTGCCCTTCTTCGGCGTGAGTGCGGCCACCCTCTTGGCCCCTTCCAAGATGGCGCGCATGCTGGACATGGTGGTGCAGCCGGTGGTGGTGGACATCCTGCCCGGCGGCCAGGGCTGGCGGGTGCGGTTTCTGGAGCCCTGGGTGGACTGGCCCACGGCCGACCCTGTGGCCGACGCGGCGCGCATGAACGCTTTCATCGAAGGGCAGATCCTGCGCGAGCCGGCTCAGTACCTCTGGGTGCACAAGCGCTTCAAGACGCGCCCGCCGGGCGAGCCCTCGCTCTACCGATAATCCGGCGCGATGAACCTGCGCTTCACCAAGATGCAGGGCGCAGGCAATGACTTCGTCGTCATCGACGCCACGCGCTCCCCCCTCGAGCTCACCACCGAGCAGGCCCGCCATCTGGGCGACCGCCGATTTGGCGTGGGGGCCGACCAGATCCTGATCGTCGAGCCACCCCCCTCGCCCGAGGTGGACTTTCGCTACCGCATCTTCAACAGCAGTGGAGAAGAGGTGGAGCATTGCGGCAATGGCGCGCGCTGCTTCCTGCGCTTCGTGCGCGCCAAGGGCCTGACTACCCAGCGCGTGGTGCGCGTGCAGACCATGAACCGCGTGCTGGAGTTGCGCGAAGGCGACGACGGCCGTGTCACCGTGGACATGGGTGCGCCGGTGTTCGAGCTGGATCGCGTGCCCTTTGACGCCTCCGGCCTGCGGCCGCCGGCCAACAGCCTGCAGGACTTTCCGCTCTGGCCCTTGGCCTTGCCGAGCGGCGGAACGGTCGGCGTGGCCGTGCTGTCCATGGGCAACCCGCATGCCGTGCAGCGCGTGGATGACGTGGACACCGCGCCTGTGGCCACGGTGGGCCCGCTGGTGGAGCGGCATGAGCGCTTTCCACGCCGCGTGAACGCCGGGTTTCTTCAGGTGGTCTCTCGCGAGCTGGTGCGCTTGCGCGTGTTCGAGCGAGGTGCGGGCGAGACCCTGGCCTGCGGCACGGGTGCCTGCGCGGCAGTGGTGGCGGGCATCCGCCTGGGCTGGCTGGATGCGCGTGTGGACGTGCAGACCCTGGGCGGACGCCTGACCATCGAGTGGGCCGGTGCCCAGTGCCTGGAGGCCCCCGTACTGATGACCGGGCCGGCCGAGTTTGTTTTTGAAGGGCAGATCGATCTGTGAATCGGCCCAACTGCCCCGCAACCCCGAGGATTGAACCGTGAGCAACCCCCCAGGCCCACCTGCCGCATCCCATGCTCCCCTGCAAGGCATCACCGAGCAGGACATCGCCGAGTACCTCGTCCAGACGCCGGGCTTCTTCGAGCGCCATGCCGAGCTGCTGGGGGCCATCCAGCTCACCAGCCCGCACGGTCACCGGGCCGTGTCGCTGCAGGAGCGACAGATGGAGATGCTGCGCGAGCGCATCAAGGGCCTGGAGATGAAGATCATCGAGATGATCCGGCACGGCCAGGAGAACGTGGCCATCGCCGACCGCCTGCATCGCTGGACCCGCGCCATCCTGATGACGGCGGAAGCTGCCGAGTTGCCCGCACGCCTGCTGGGCGAGTTGCGGCACCAGTTTCTGATCCCGCAGGCGGCGCTGCGCTTGTGGGACGTGCAAGCCAGCCTGGCAGCGTCTGACTTCGCTCAGGGGGTGAGCGACGATGTGCGCAGCTTCGCCGCCAGCCTCGCAGCCCCCTACTGCGGCGTGAACGCCGGCTTTGAGGCTGCGGGCTGGCTCGAGCCTGGGGCAGCCGTGGCCTCGGTGGCCATGATCCCCCTGCGCAGTGCAACTGCCGACGGGGCTGCTGACAGGTTTGGTGCAGGGGCCACCTTCGGCTTGTTGGTGCTGGGGTCTCCCGACCCCACGCGCTACAGCGCTGACATGGGCACGGAGTTCCTGGCGCGCATGGGCGAGATCGCCAGCGCCGGCCTGGCCCGCCTGCGAGCCAAGGACTGAGCACAGCACGGTGGCATCGCAGGCCCAGCCCCTGGAATCGGAGCTCCTGCGCTTTTTGGAGCATCTGACGGTGGAACGTCGCCTGGCTGCGCGAACGGTGGCCATGTACCGTGACGCCCTGGGCTGGCTGCAGACTTCGGCGCAGGCCTACCCGGTGGCCTTGAAGGAGGTGCAATCGCACCACGTACGGCGCTTCAGCGCCACCTTGCGCGACCGGGGCCTGGGCCCGCGCAGCATCGCCATCGCCCTGTCGGCCTGGCGCGGCCTGTACAAGTGGTGGGGGCGCAGTGGGGCCGTGCCCGCCAACCCGGTGGACGGTATACGGGCCCCCAAGGCCCCCAAGCCCCTGCCCAAGGCGCTGGCGGTGGACCAGGCGGTGGCGCTGGCCTCGCACGAGCCCGAGGCGGGCGACCCCCTGCTTGCCTTGCGTGACCGCTGTATGGTGGAACTGCTGTACGGCTGCGGCCTGCGCGTGGGAGAGCTGGTGGGGCTGGACGTGCAGCCCGGCCCGGCCGCCGCAGGCTGGGTGGACGCCGTGGACGCCACGGCCCACGTGCTGGGCAAGGGCTCCAAGCGGCGCAGCGTCCCCGTGGGCGGCCCGGCGCTGGAGGCGCTGATGGCCTGGGGCGAAGCGCGGCGCCAACTGGCGCGCGCTACCGAGCCGGCGCTCTTCGTCAGCCGGCGCGGCGGGCGGCTGACCGCCAGCCAGGTGCGCTCACGCCTGAAGACATTGGCGCTGCAGGCGGGCCTGCCGACCCACGTGCATCCGCACATGCTGCGCCACAGCTTTGCCAGCCACCTGCTGCAGTCCAGCGGCGACCTGCGCGCCGTGCAGGAGTTGCTGGGCCATGCCCACATTGCCACCACCCAGGTCTACACCCGGCTGGACTTCCAGCACCTGGCGCAGGTCTACGACAAGGCCCACCCACGGGCCAAGGCCAAGTCGTCCTGAGTTTGGAGGGGCCGGGCGGCCCGGCCACGCGAAGCTAAGGTGCGGCGCTCTTCTGCGCCGCCCGCAGCCGGGCCAGCATGAAGGCCGCCGCCTGGTCGATGTGCTGCCGAGCCAGCTGTTCGGCGCTGTCGCCATCGCCGGCCGCGATGGCCTGCAGGATGCGCTCGTGCTGGTCCCAGATGTCGCGCGGCGTCTCGTCGCTGATGAGCACCTCGCCCATCACGCGCTGAATGTGGGTCCATTGCGTGCCCAGCGCCGGCGCCACCAGCGGGTTGCCGGAGAGCTCATACAAGAAGGTGTGAAAGGCCATATCGGCGGCGATCATGTGCGCCAACTTTCCGCTGGCGGCGGCCTTGCGACCCGCCGCCATCAACGCCGCGCCCTTCGCGGCGGCGCTTGCCAAGCCCTGCTGGGCGGCGCGGCGGCAGGCCAGCCCTTCCAGCACGGCGCGCAGCTCGTACATGTGCTCCACATGGTCCAGGTCCAGGGGGGCCACCTGCAAGCCGCGCCCTGGGGCGTCGCTGAGCACACCTTGCTGGCGCAGCATCATCAAGGCCTGCTGCACGGGCTGGCGCGACACCCCCAGATCGGCCGCCAGACGCTCCTGGATGATGCGTGTGCCCGGCCGCAGCTGGCCCGAGGCCACCTCGGCCAAGATGGCGTCGCGCACCTGTTCGACGAGTTTGGGAGGCAGGGCCAGGGGCTTCATGGCGGGACGGGGCTCACAACGGGTGAAGTCAGGCTGCCCAGTGTAGAGGGGCGCCGAACATCGAATTCGGAATGTGACAAGCCCTTGGCGCAGGCGAATGTCCAGTGCAAGGGGTTTCGGGCCTGTCCTGAAGATCCCGTGGGATCAGCCATCACTGATATTGCATCCTGAATTCAGAATGCTATGATAGTGTTTCTGGTGAGGCGGTCCGATGGGCGGCGCCCGAGCCGGTCTGACCAAAGGTGGGTTTCATGGCGATGCTGCCGGACATGGTCTCTTTGGCGCTGTTCCTGCGTGCCGTGGATGCCCGCAGCCTGTCCAAGGCGGCCGAGCAATCGCACATTGCCCTGGCCGCCGCCAGCCGGCGCGTGGCCTTGCTGGAGGCCCGCTACAAGGTGCAGCTGCTGTACCGGTCGTCGCAGGGGGTGGAGTCCACCCCTGCAGGCAAGGCCCTGGCAGCTCACGCGCGGCAGATGATCCAGCAGGCCGAGCGGCTGAACGCTGATCTCTTCGATTACGCCAAGGGGCTGAAGGGCCACATCCGGCTGCATGCCAACACCTCGGCCATCACCCAGTTCCTGCCCGCCGATCTGGCCTCGTTCGCCCAGTCCTGCCCCGACGTGAAGATCGAGCTCGAGGAGCGGCGCAGCGGCGAGATCGTGCAGGCGCTGGTGGACGGGCAGGCCGACATCGGCATCGTCATGGCGGGCACGGCACTGGAGGGCCTGGCGCACTTCGACTACCGGCGCGACCGCCTGGTGGCCGTGGTGCCCGAAGGGCATGAGCTGACGGCGCCGGCCATTGCCTTCAGCGAACTGGTGATGCACCCCCTCGTGGCGCTGGATGCCTCGGCAGCCATGATGCGGCTGCTCGCTGAGGCCGCCAGCGACTCGGGTCACCCCCTGCAGTTGCGCGTGCAGGTGCGCAGCTTCGAGGCCGTGTGCAAGCTGGTGCAGGCGGGTATGGGGATCGGCGTGCTGCCCGAAGCGGCCGCGCTGGTGTTCGCGCCGGCCATGGGGCTGCGTCTCATTCGGCTGACTGACGCCTGGGCCGACCGCCGCATGATGGTGTGCGTGCGACACCTCGACGGGCTCAACGCTGTGGCGCGCGCTCTGGTGGACCGCCTGGTGGCTGCTGCGGGCCAGGCCCAGACTCAGACCCAGACTTCTGGCGCTGCGCAGTTGCGGGTGGCCTGAGGCGCTCAATGGCTGCGGCTTCTGCTACCAAGCCGGCGCTGGGGCGGGCGCACCGGGGCTGGCAGCCCGCCATTGGCGAGGCAACCCCACCTCAACTGCCCGACCAGGTGATGTAGGGCGCCAGGGCCTGGAGATCCGGTTGCGCACCCAGGCCAGGCCCCGCGGGCACCGGCACCCGCCCGTCCTGGACCGGCAGCAGGTCCCCGACGATGGACTCGCGCCCGACGTTGGGGTGGCAGTCGAATTCCAGCAGGCCCGTGCCGCCCGCGGCGGCCAGCAGGTGCAGTGACGACAGCAGCGACAGGCCCCCGCCAAAGTAATGCGGGCAATAGCGCTTGCCGGCGGCCACGGTGCTGCGGGCTGCCCGCCAGTTGGCCGTGATGCCGCCCCACTTGGTGACGTCGGGCTGCAGCACCTGCAGCACCGGGCCGCGCACGGCGTCATCGAGGCTTGCGCCCTGCAGGTTCTCGCCACCGGCCAGTGGCGTGGTGGAGGCCTGGGCCAGGGCCTGCCAGTCGGCGGCCGGGGTGTCGATGCGCATGGGCTCTTCCAGCCATTGCAGGTTCAGGCCTTCCACCTGGCGGCAGAAGGCCAGCGATTCCTCCAAGCCCCAGGTCTGGTTGGCGTCGCAGGTCAACACGGCTTGCGGCCCCAGCGCCTGGCGCATGGCCACCAGGTTGCCCACGTCGCGGTCATGCCCAAAGCCGATCTTGAGCTTGAAGGCGCGGTGGCCCTCGGCCTGCCGTGCCACGGCGAACTGCTCTGGCTGGTCGGGGTTGATGCCGGTGGCGTACACCGGCACCGAATCGACCGCCGGGCCGCCCAGGAAGCGGTTCAACGGCTGCCCCGCGCGGCGCGCGGCCAGGTCCCACAGGGCGATGTCGATGCCGGCAATCGCCTGGGCCATGGGGCCGACCTCACCGGTCTGCAGCACCAGGACCTCCATCTCCCGCGTGAGCGACGTGAAACCCTCCCCAGGATGGCGCAGCGGTCGGCCGATGAGGCGTTGCCCCACGTCGGCGGCCAGGCGGGCCCGGTGCTCGGCGCCGACTGCCGGCCAGTTGGCCCAGGCCTCGCCCCAGCCCTCGTGGCCGTGCACGTCCATCACGCGCACCAGCACCATGGGCCGGTCGCGGAAGGTGCCGAAGGCCACCTTGATGGGGTTGCGCACGGGTACCCGCACCGCATAGGCCTCCAGGCGGGCCAGCTGCAGGGGCTCGAAAGGTGCATCCAACAGGGGCAGCTCGGTGTTCATGGGATCTTTCAAAAAGGCGATCAGCGCGGGGTCAGCCTGACCCGGGGTTCGGGCAGCCCGCGCACTCCCACGTCCAGCAGCAGCAGCGTGCCGGCCAGCGGCTCGGCGGCCAGCTCTTCAGCGGTCATGCGCTGGCTGGTGGTGGTGACGAAAAGGTGCTCGAAGTGCTGGCCGCCGAAGGCACAGCAGGTGGGGCGCCGCACCGGCATGCGGATGACGCGGTCCACCCGGCCATCGGGTGCGTAGCGCACCAGCCGGGCGCCGTCGAACTCGGCGTTCCAGAGATAGCCCTGCGCATCGACGGCCGAGCCGTCGGGAAAGCCTGGCGGCGTGCTGCGGGCCAGGGTGCGCCAGGGGCCGGGCTGACCCAGGTCCGGGTCGTAGTCGCTGGCCTCGATGGCGTGGCGCAGGGAGTCGGCAAAGTACATGGTCCTGCCGTCCGGGCTCCAGGCCAGGCTGTTGGGGATGCAAAGGCCCCCCGCCTGCTCAACAAGTCCCGCCACCGGATCCCAGCGGAACAGGCGGCCCTCTGGGGCGCGCGTCAGGTTGTGCATGGAGCCGACCCAGAAGCGGCCCTGGCGATCGCAGCGACCGTCGTTGAAGCGGTGATGAGGGTCGGTGAAGTCGGGGCGGGCCAGGGTCTGCAGGGCACCGTCTTCGGGGTTCCACACGCACAGCTGGGTGCTCAGCGCCAGGAGCAACCGTCCATCTTCGGCCAGCGCGATGGAGCCCACCATGTCCGGCAGCGGCCAATGGCGCGTCGGGGCGTCGGGGCCGTCATCCAGGGCCTGGAGATCCAGGCAGCGCAGCGCGGGTGCGCGGATGTCCACCCACCACAGACACTGCCGCCGATCGTCCCACAAGGGGCACTCGCCCAGGATGTCGCGCTGCGTGCCCAGGCGGCGCAGCGCCAGGGTCTCCGAACGCGCCGTCGTGGGCAAGGGAGGTGAGGGTTCGCCCGCGGCCATGTTCTGCGCGGCAGGCACGCAGCCGGGGTCCAGGTGGCCTACGGAAGACACGGCAGGGATCCTAGAAGCCGCAGCCGGAGCCGGGAATCGGCATTGCGTCAACGCCGCCTTCGCAAGCGGCGAAGCCTCCGCCTCGGAGGGCCGCTGGAGCCGAACTTCGCCTGCAGGCCGGCCTTCGCCAATCGCGAAGGGGCGATTGATCGAATTCCAATTCCGCGCTCCGACGAGCCTGCCTAGCATGCGCTCCAGTCTTGAGGCCACGCCTGCCTTCGCAGCGGCCCGGGACGTGGAGGCCCGATGTCCGATCGCTTGTCACCCGCCCAGTTGTTCTCGCTTCAGGACAAGGTGGTGTTCGTCACCGGCGCCGCAGGCGGCATCGCCTCGGGCTTGCTGGCCGGCTTTGCTGCCGCGGGCGCCAAGCTCGTGATGGCCGATCAGAGCGAGAAGGTGCACGAGCGTGCCCAGGCCTACGGCGGCCAGGGCGTGGAGGTGCTCCCGCTGGTCTTTGACGTGACGGACCCGGCAGCTGCCGACCAGGCCTTCTCACAGGTGGTGGCGCACTTCGGCCGCGTCGACGTGCTGGTGAACAACGCCGCAGTCATCGTGCGCAAGCATTTCCTGGAACTGCAGGCCGAGGACTGGCAGCGCGTCATCGACGTGGACCTCACGGCCTGCTTCCACATGGCGCAGCGTGCAGCGCGGCTCATGGTGGCTCAGCGCTCGGGCCGCATCATCAACATGAGCTCGATCATGAACCACGTCTCGCGCCCGCTGCTGACGCCCTACGTCACGGCCAAGGGAGCGCTGGCGGCGTTCACCCGGTCGCTCGCGGCGGACTTGGCCGACACCGGGGTCACTGTCAATGCCCTGGCCCCAGGCTACACCGTCACCGAGTTCAGCGAAGCCAAGAAGAAAGACTTCCACGATTTCGTGCGCGACTGGACCCCGCTGCGGCGCTGGGGTCAGCCGGAAGACTTGTGCGGCCCGGCGCTGCTGCTGGCCTCCGACGCGGGCAGCTACATCAACGGGCAGGTGTTGTACGTGGATGGCGGATTCCTGGCCGTGACGCGATGACCATGGCCACCACCCTGACACCGGCCACGGCGCAGGCAGCCCAGCGTCCCCGAGCGCTGCCCGCAGGGCTGCTGCGCACGGGTGTGGCGCTGCGCAGCTACGCGCTGTTTGCGCTGGCCTGGTGGGGCCTGTCGGCCTGGGTGGACAACCCGCTGCAACTGCCCGACCCGCTGCGCGTGGCCCGCGCGCTGTTCGAACTGGTGCGCGAGGGCGAGGTGCTGGAGCACGCTTCGGTCAGCACCGGGCGTCTGCTGCTGAGTTTGGCGGTCGCGGCCGCCGTGGCCGTGCCACTGGGCTTCGTGGTCGGCCTGTCGCGGCGCGTGGAAGCCTTCGTGGACCCGCTGGTGGAACTGCTGCGGCCCATCTCGGGCATTGCCTGGATCCCGCTGGCGCTGTTCATCTTTGGCGTGGGCAACACGCTGCCGGTCTTCATCATGGTCTACGTGGCCTTCTTTCCGCTGCTGCTCAACACGGTGGCAGGTGTGCGCAGCGTGGACGCCAAACTGCTGGCCGCCGCGCGCACCATGGGCATCTCGCGCGCGGCCACGCTGCGGCACGTGGTGGTGCCTTCGGCGCTGCCCATGGTGCTGGTGGGCCTGCGCTTGGCCTTTGCAGGCGCCTGGGCCGCTGTTGTGGCGGCTGAGCTGATCGGCTCGCCCAGTGGCCTGGGCTTTGCCATCGAGTGGTACCGCGGGCTCTTGATGAGCCACAAGGTCTTTGCCTTCATCGCCGTGATCGGCGTGGTGGGGTTCATCTGCGACGCGCTGTTGCGCGCGTTGCAGCGTCGCCTGACGCCTTGGGTGGAGGGCCAAGGGTCGTGAACGCGACTTCGCTTCGCACCCATGCCGCCTGGCGCCCCGCAGGCTGGCACGCCTGGGCCTTGCCCCTGTTGCTGGTGGCCGCATGGCAGTTGTGGGCCTTCAGCCTGCCGGCCGACACCCGTGCGCCGTACCCGAGCAAGGTGCTCACCACCTTGTGGGCGCTGACGGCCAGTGGCGACCTGCCGATGGCGCTGTTGCAGAGCCTGGGGCGCGTGCTGGCCGGCTTTGCGGTCGCCTTGACGGTGGGGTTGCTGCTGGGCTTGCCCATGGGCGCCAGCCGACGGGTGCGAGACAACGTGGACCCCATCGTCGAGAGCTTCCGCCCCATCGCGCCCATGGCGGTGCTGCCCATCGCCATCCTGTGGTTCGGCACGGGCACGCCGGCGGCCGTGTTCATCGTGGCCTACGCCGCGTTCTTCCCGCTGCTGGTCAACACCGTGCACGGAGTGAGTACCGTGCCCAAGCGCCTGCTGCAGGCTGCCCGCACCATGGGCGTGCCGCCGCTGCGGGTGCTGACCCGCGTGATGCTGCCGGCTGCACTGCCCGCTGTATTGCTGGGTGCCCGGCTGGGCATGGGCATGGCCTGGACGGCCATCATCGCCGCCGAGCTGGCCGTGGGCGCCAAGTCGGGCGGCGGCACCTCGGGCGGCATCGGCCAGATGATGTTCGTGT
>CAYSOD010000060.1:0-13058 GCA_964432385.1 uncultured Rubrivivax sp. | reverse complement strand
TGACCTGCGAACGTCGAGTTCGCAGCACGTCGTTGTGGCCGTACAGGGCGGTGAGCAGCTTGTTGGCGGCCTGCAGCGCGTCCACGCCGGTGTGCGGGTAGGCCGCGTGCGAGGCGGTGCCGTGCAGGGTGACCTCCATCTGCAGGCAGCCGTTGTGGGCGGTGACCACCTGGTAGCTGAAGCCGGCGGCGATCAGCAGGTCGGGTTGGGTCAGGCCCTGGGCCAGCAACCAGCCCGGGCCGAGCTCGCCGCCAAACTCCTCGTCGTAGGTGAAGTGCAGCTCGATCCCGCCGTTCAGCGGCAGGCCGAGTGACTCCAGCGCCCGCACCGCGAAGGTGAAGCTGGCGAAGTCGCTTTTGCTGACGGCGGCGGCACGGCCGTAGAGCTTGCCGCCTTCAATCTCGCCGCCGTAGGGGTCGTGGGTCCAGCCGTCACCCGGGGGGACCACATCGCCATGGGCGTTGAGTGCCACCACGAGCCCGGACCCGGCGGCGCCATATTGGCGGCGCACAATCAGGTTGGTGACGCTCTGCAGTCCGTAGGCACGTACCTCGGCCTCGGGCACGCGGTGCGCCTCGGCGGTGTAGCCCATCTGGGCCAGCAACTCGGCCGTGCGCTGCGCGTGCGGCGCGTTATTGCCGGGCGGCGTGTCCGTGGGCACGCGCACCAGGGCCTGCAGGAAGTGCACCTCCTCATCGAAGTGGGCGTCGATCCAGGCGTCCAGGCGGTCGTAGGGGGCGGTCATTGGGCAAGCTCCTGCAGCAGGTGCATGAAGGCCTGCACCACCAGCTCGGTGTCGTGGTTGGTGATGGACTCCAGCGGGTTGTGGCTGATGCCGCTGTTGAGTCCGCGCATGAAGAGCATGGCCTGGGGCATCACCTCGTGCAGCTTCATGGCGTCGTGGCCTGCGCCGCTGGGCATGCGAAACACCGGCAGGCCCAGGGCCTGGACGGCTGCTTCCCAGCGTACCTGCCACGCGGGGTGGCTGGGAGCGGCCGGCACGGCCAGGGTGCGCTCGATCTGGAATGACAGGCCGCGCCGCTCGCAGATGCGGGCCAGTTCAGCCTCCACGTCGGCAGCCAGCGCGTCGCGCGCTGCGTTGGTGGTGGCGCGCAGGTCCAGACTGAACCGGCAGCGCCCCGGCACGACGTTGATGGAGCCTGCGGGCACTTCCAGCTGGCCCACGGTGCCCACCACATCGGGGACTGATGCCGCACGACGCTCCACGTACAGGACGACTTCGGCCGCCGCCACAGCGGCATCGCGCCGGCGGTCCATGGGCGTCGTGCCGGCATGGCTGGCCATGCCCTGGATTTCCACCAGGCACCGCACGCTGCCGTTGATGGAGGTCACGACGCCCAGCGGCAGGTCCATCTCGTTGAGCACCGGCCCCTGCTCGATGTGCACCTCCACGAAGCCAAGGTAGCGCGCGGCGTCGCGCTTGAGCGCGTCAATGGCCTCCATCGTGCCTGGCAGGCCGGCTTGGCGCATGGCCTCGCGCATGGTCACGCCATCAACGTCGGTCTGTTCCAGCCAGGCGGGGTTGAAGTGCCCGATCAGCGCGCCTGAGCCCAGGAAGGTGGCACGGTAGCGCTGGCCTTCTTCTTCTGCAAAGCCGGTCACCTCGATGCCGAAGGGCAGGCGCTTGCCGGCGCGGTGCAGCTCGCGCACGCAGGCCATGGGCACCAAGATGCCCAGGCGTCCGTCGTACTTGCCGCCGTTGCGCACGGTGTCGAAGTGGCTGCCGCTCATGAGCCGCGGCGCCTGCGTGCTGGTGCCGTGGTAAACCCCCACGACATTGCCCACGGCGTCGACTGACACCTCGTCAAACCCGCTCTCGTGCATCCAGGCCTGCAGCTGCGCGCTGCAGGCGCGGTGCGCCTCGGTGAGGTAGGTGACGGTGAGTTGGCCACGCTCCTTGAAGCCCGGATCGCTGTGCACGGCCAGTTGCTCGGCCCAGTCCCACACCAGGTTGCCCAGGGCGGGCGTGGTGCCGAAGCGGTCCGCCAGACGGATCTCGGCAATGCGGTGGATGTTGCGCAGCGCCTCGGCCCGCTCGAAGTCCACAGGGTTCTGCAGCCTGCGCGCGAAGGTGTCGATGATCTGGTGGCGGGTGAGCCCCTGGCCACGCGGGCCGCGCACGGCCAGGATGAAGGGGAAGCCGAACTTGGCGTTGTAGTCGGCATTCAGCTGCTGCAGGCGGGCGAACTCCTCGGGTGTGCAGTCGGTCAGCCCGGCCTTGCCCTGCTCGTTCGTCGACTCGGCCGTGAGCGTCTTGCTGACCATGGCCTTGCCGGCCAGCTCGGGGTGGGCGCGGATCAAGGCCCGTTGCTGGTCTTGCGGCGCCTGCCGCACGGCATCGGCCAGGGCCTGCTTCAATGCCGTGACGGTGGCAAACGGGCGGCGGTGCCAGGCCTGCTGCGCCACCCAGGGCGAATGCTCGTAGGTGCCCTCGAGCAGGGCTGTGAAGGCGGCCTGATTGGCAGCGTTAAGCTGGTCCAGTGACAGGGCAGGACTCACGGATGATGGGGCTTGGCTCATGGTGGGTGCGTGCTTCAGCCCCAGACAAAGGCGGTTTGTGCGTCGAAAGGATGGTGGACACGCCAGTGGTGGGCAATGTCCACCCGGCGCGTGACCCACACGCGGTTGTGCTTTTCGATGTGGTCCAGGAAGCGCTGCAGTGCGCGCATGCGCCCGGGCCGACCGAGAAGCCGGCAGTGCATGCCGATGCTCATCATGCTGGGGTGTTCAGCACCCTCGGCGTAATGCACGTCAAAGGCGTCGCGCAGGTACTCGAAGAACTCATCGCCATGGCTGTAGCCCTGGGGCAGGGCAAAACGCATGTCGTTGCAGTCCAGCGTGTAGGGCACCACCAGATGCGGGGCCAGGGCGCCGTCGGTCTTTCGCACCTGCAGCCAGAAAGGCAGGTCGTCGCCGTAGTAGTCGCTGTCGTAGGTGAAGCCGCCGAAGTCGGCCACCAGACGCCGGGTGTTGGGGCTGTCGCGGCCGGTGTACCAGCCTGCGCCGTGCAGCTTGCGTTCAGCGCCGTTCGCGCCGTCACCCGTCATGCGGCGGATGATGTCCATGCCGATGCGCATATGCTCGCGCTCGGTGGCCTCGCCGATGCCCTGGTAGTGGATCCAGCGCCAGCCGTGGCAGGCGATCTCATGGCCCAGCTCCACGAAGGCGGCGGTCACCTCGGGGCAGCGCTCCAGTGCCATGGAGATGCCGAACACCGTCAACGGCAGGCCGCGCTTTTCGAACTCGCGCAGGATGCGCCACACGCCCACCCGGCTGCCGTACTCGTAGATGCCTTCCATGCTCAGGTGGCGCGCCGGGAAGGCCGGCGGGTTGAACATCTCGGAGAGAAATTGCTCGCTGCCGGCGTCGCCGTGCAGCACGGAGTTCTCGCCACCTTCCTCGTAGTTCAGGACGAACTGCACGGCCACCCGGGCGTTGCCTGGCCAGTGCGCTTGCGGCGGGTGTCGGCCATGCCCGAGCAGGTCGCGGGGGTAGGGGTTGATGGAAGCCGTGGAGGAGGGGGGGACGGTGGGCCTGTTCATGGGGCGTCAGGGTGCAGGAGGCAGGGGGCGTTCAGGGCGTACAGGGAGTTCAGGGAGTGCAGGGAGTGCAGGGAGTGCAGGGAGTGCAGGGGGTCAGACGCTCGCGGCGGGCTGAAGCGCCCGCTCGAGGTCGTGGCTGGGCACGGCGCGGTCCAACCTCAGGCTGTCTCGCACGTGGGCCAGGTGTTCGTCCATCAGAAGGACGGCACGTGCTTCGTCGCGCGCTTCCAGGGCATCCAGAAGTTCCGCGTGCTCCTGGCTGGATTCGGTGGCGGCCTGATGGGTCTGGTACACCAGAGTAATCAGGGCACAACGCGAGAGCAACTCTCCCAGCACGTCAGCCAGCACCTGCTGGCCCATCAACTGGGCCATGCGCACATGAAAGGCCGCGAGCAGGCTGTTGCGCCCCGAGGGGTCGTCGCCGGTGATGGCCTCGCGCTCCAAGGCCACGTGCTCTCTCAAAGCCTGGATCTGCTGGGGCGTGACCTGCTGCACGAACAGACGCACGGCCTCCAGCTCCAGCATGCGCCGTACCTCAAAGACCTGCCGGGCTTCTTCGGCTGATGGCGTAGCCACGAAGGCGCCGCGGGCCGGTTCCAGTTTCACCAGGCGGTTCTGCGCCAACTGGTACAGCGCCTGCCGAACGAGGGTGCGCGACACGCCGAAGTGGTTGGCGAGCTTCTGCTCTGCCAGCTTGGAGCCCGGCAGCAGGCGATGTTCCACGATGGCGCGGGTCAGGGTGTCGACGATCAGGCGGGTCGTGGTGACCGTCGAGCCCGCGTCGGCCTCGGGCGTCGTCTGTGCGGCCGGTGACAATACAGATGCGGGTCGCATGAGGGCTTGATCTGACGGTACGGGGCAAGTGTATACACTTTTGTGCACACTGTCTCTGGGCCTGGCGGGTCACAGCCCGCCCTCGAGGTCCGACTGTCCCCTCATGGCTACATCGTTGCTCCATGGTCGACATTTGAGTGCTGCAGGAATGCCGCACGCGCATCGGGCGACCCGGGCAACACGGCGGCCCGACCCTACATCGAGGAATCGTCATGGGATTGAGCACACACGTTTTGGACACTTACCACGGCCGCCCGGCAGCGGGCATGGCCGTAAGCCTTTATGCGCTGGAGCGGGGAGAGCCTCGGCTCCTACGGCAGGTGGAACTCAATGCCGACGGCCGCAACCCCGACGGCCCCTTGGTGTCCAACGACGATCTGCGCGTTGGCACCTATCGCCTTGTGTTCGAGGTGGCGGCGTATTTCCGGCGGCAGGGCGTGGTGCTGCCTGATCCACCCTTCCTCGACCGGGTCCCGCTGGACTTCGGCATTGCCCGTGCAGACCAGCATTACCACGTGCCCTTGGTCTGCACGCCCTGGACCTACAGCACCTACCGGGGTTCCTGAGTTCGCGGGGCACCTGAGGGCAGACCCCTAGAATGGCCTTGCGCCTTCAAGGGGCTCCGCCAAAGGACTGTCAGCGATGAGTGAAGTGACCAACTCTGTCCGCTTTGTGCTGGACGGGCAGATTGTGGAAGCCCAGGGCAAACGCCGCACCACCACGGTGCTCGACTACCTGCGGGAGCAGCTTCAGCGCACCGGCACCAAGGAGGGTTGCGCCGAAGGAGACTGCGGCGCCTGCGTGGTGCTGGTCGGGGAGCTCAATGCGGCTGGCACGGGCGTGGATTACATCCCTGTCAACAGCTGCATCCAGCTGCTGCCTACGCTGGACGGCAAGTCGGTCAAGACGGTGGAAAGCCTGCGCAAGGCGGACGGCTCGCTGCACCCCGTGCAGCAGGCCATGGTGGAGTGCCACGGGTCGCAGTGCGGCTTCTGCACGCCGGGCATTGTCATGAGCCTGACGGGTCTGGTTCAGCACAACCCCTGCCCCAACCGCCAGCAGGTCAACGACGCGCTCAGCGGCAACCTGTGCCGCTGCACGGGCTACAAGCCCATCGTCGACGCCACCCTGAAGGCCTGCCAGGCTGGGCCCGCGGCGCTGAAGATCGACGACCGTGCCGACGTTCCGCTGCTCAAGGAAATCCGCCGCGCCCAGGAGCCCACCTACTCGCTGGACGGCGAGATCGTCGTGCAGCCGGTGGTGCGCACCCGCAAGGGCAGTGAGTTCGTCTCGCCCTCCACGCTGGCCGAGGTGACGGCCTATCTCACGCGCCACCCCGGGGCCACGCTGCTGGCCGGCAGCACCGAGATCGGGCTGCAGGTCAACAAGCAGTTCGCGCGCCCCTCGCACATCGTCTACCTGGGCAACGTGGCCGAGCTCAAGCGCGTGGAGGAAACGCAGGCGGCTTGGCGCATTGGCGCGCAAGTGCCGCTGTCAGCGGTGGAATCCCTGGTGGCCCGGGCCTATGCCGACTTTGCCGAGGTGCTGCGCCGCTTCGGCTCGCCGCCCATCCGTTCCACCGCCACGCTGGCCGGCAATATCGCCAACGGCTCACCCATCGGGGACTCCATGCCCTGCCTCATGGCGCTGGGCGCCACGCTGCTGCTGCGCCAGGGCGCTCGCCAGCGCGAGGTGGCCATGGACCGGTTCTACACCGGCCAAAAGCGCAGCGTGCTGCAACCCGGCGAGCTGATCGAAGCCGTGGTGCTGCCCAAGCCTCGCCCAGGGCAGGTCTTCCGGGCGCACAAGATCAGCAAGCGCTTCGAGCAGGACATCTCGGCCACCTGCTGCGCGCTGCGCTACGAGCTCGTGGGCGGGCGCCTGAAGGGCGTGCGGCTCGCGTACAACGGGCTGGCGCCTTCACCTTGCCGCGCACCCCAGTTGGAGGCTTTGTTGGAAGGCCAGGCGCCGGGGTCCGTGAGTGCTGCGGCGCTGGACGCCGCCATCGCCCAGAGTTTCACGGCGCGCGACGGCTTGCGCGCCACCTGGGCCTACCGCTCGCTGGTGGCCCGCAACCTGGTGCTGCGCTTTCTGCAAGAAGCGCAGACTGAAGCACAACCCGCCCTCGACACCGCCGTCTGACGGCAAGGAGACCTGCATGAACGCGCCCACCACGCTGAAGGAACTCCTGCCGGCCGAGCATGGCGCGCAGGGCCGGGAGCTCGCGCACGAGTCTGCCGTCCTGCACGTCACTGGCGAGGCGGTCTACACCGATGACTTGCCTGAGCTGCGCGGCACGCTCTATGCCGCGCTCGTGTTGTCGCCAGTAGCGCACGGTGAGCTGATGGGCGAAGGCATCGACCGTGAGGCCCTGCTGGCCCAGCATGGCGTGGTGGCGGTGTTCACGGCCCGGGACATCCCGGGTGAAAACAACTGCGGCCCCATCGTCCACGACGACCCCTTCCTTGCGGCGGGCAAGGTGGAGTTCCTGGGCCAGCCCGTGGCCGTGGTGGTGGCCCGCGACATGCTCTACGCCCGCGAGGCGGCCAAGAAGGCCAAGGTGCAGGTCAAGGAACTGCCGGCCATCCTGAGCATCGACGACGCCTTGGCCCAGGGCAGTTTCATCATGCCGTCCAAGGGCGTCTCGCGCGGGGACGCGGCCGCGGCCATCGCTGCGGCGCCGTATCGGCTCAAGGGCCGCACGCATTGCGGGCAGCAGGAGCAGTTCTACCTCGAGGGACAGATTACCTACGCCGTGCCGCGCGAGGACGGCCAGTTGACGCTGTACGTCTCCACCCAGCACCCGGACGGCAACCAGCGCGAGGCCGCGGCCGCCTTGAACCTCAGCACCAAGGATGTGGAGGTGATCTGCCGCCGCATGGGCGGCGGCTTCGGCGGCAAGGAGGGCAACGCCAGCATCTTCTCGCAATCAGCGGCGCTGGCTGCCTTCAAGCTCAAGCGGCCCGTGAAGCTGCGCGTGAACCGTGACGACGACATGATGATCACGGGCAAGCGGCATGACTTCCGCCTGGACTACGAGGTGGGCTTTGACGATGCGGGGCGCATCCTGGGCGCGGACTTCGTGCTGGCCTCGCGGTGTGGCTACAGCACCGATTTCTCCGGCCCGGTGAACGACCGGGCTCTGCTGCACATCGACAACTGTTACCACCTGCCCCACCTGAAGGTCATCAGCCACCGCTGCAAGACGCACATGCAAAGCGCCACGGCCTTCCGCGGGTTCGGCGGACCGCAGGGCATGTTCGGCATCGAGACCGTCATCGAACAGATCGCCAACCGCCTCGGTAAGGACCCGCTGGACGTGCGCCTGGCCAACCTCTACCGCGACCCCGCGGTCTCGGGTGACCCTGGCTCGATGACCACCCAGTACGGGCAGGTGATCGAGGTCTGGATTGGCGATCGGCTGATGGCTCAGCTGGAGGCAGAGTCGGGCTACCGTGCACGGCGCGAGTCGGTCAAGGCGTTCAACGCTGCGCACACGCACCGCAAGCGTGGCCTTGCGCTGGTGCCGCTGAAGTTCGGCATCTCGTTCACCGCCACCATGCTCAACCAGGGCGCTGCGCTGGTGAACATCTACCAGGATGGCTCGGTCAGCGTGAACCACGGCGGCACCGAGATGGGCCAAGGCTTGAACACCAAGATGGCGCAGGTGGCGGCCGATGGGCTGGGCATCGCCGTGCACCGCGTGCGGGTCACGGCCAGCGATACCCAGAAGGTGCCCAACGCCTCGGCCACGGCCGCCTCCAGCGGCGCCGACATCAACGGTGCGGCCATCATGAATGCCTGCGCCCAGCTGCGCGAGCGCTTGTCGGCGGTGGCCGGGCGCATGCTGAGCTGCCCGGCGGGCGACGTGGTCTTCGAAGGCGGCCAGGCCCACGGGGCGGGCCAGTCCGTGGCCTGGGATGCGCTCGTCAAGCAGGCCTGGCTGGACCGGGTGGGCCTGGGTGTCACGGGCTTTTACCGCACGCCCGAAATCGCCTACGACTTCAACACGCTCCAGGGCCGAGCCTTTTACTATTTCTGCTACGGCGCGGCCGTCTCCGAGATGGAGATCGACACGCTCACGGGCGAATGGTGGCTCAAGGCTGTGGACATCGTCCACGACGTGGGCCGCAGCATCAACCCGGCCATCGACCGCGGGCAGATCGAAGGTGCCTACATCCAGGGCATGGGTTGGCTGACCATGGAAGAGTGCATCTGGGACAAGGGGGGCAAGCTGCTCACACACGGCCCGAGCACCTACAAGATCCCGGTGGCCGGCGACGTGCCTGAGCACTTCAAGGTGAGCCTGTTCGACGGGCAGAACGTCAAGCCCACGCCCTACCGCAGCAAGGCGGTGGGCGAGCCTCCGCTCATGCTGGCGCTGTCGGCTTACTTCGCGCTGCGCGATGCCGTCGCAGCCACGGCCGACGCCGAACGTGTGGTGAGCATGGACGCGCCGGCCACGCCAGAGCGCATCTTGCTGGCGGTGGAGCAGTTGCGCGCCGCGCGGGCGTGACGCCGCTGTCCCTGGAGGCCCTGCTCAGGGCCCTGGGCCCGGAGTCCGGGCCTGCGCTCGACATCTCATCTGATGCCCGCCCCGCACTCGGCGGGCCACCGGCCGTCCTGGTGACGGTGCAGCGCGTGCAGGGGTCTGCGCCTCGGGATGAGGGCGCATGGATGGCAGTGCTGGCCGACCAGGTGATCAACACCTTGGGCGGCGGGCACCTGGAATACTCGGCCATCGCGCTCGCACGCCAGTGGCTGCAGGCAGGCCCGGCATCGCGTATGGACCCGTCAGATCGTTCGGCGGCCCTCGGCGCGGCGCCTGGCGTTGGCGGCCCGCTGGAGGCTCCGCTCGGTGCCACTCCCTTCACACGCACCTTCGCCCTGGGGCCCAGCCTTGGGCAGTGCTGCGGTGGGGTGGTGGAACTGCGCTTCGATTGGCTTCAAGGCCCGCTGAGCGCGGACTGGAAAGAGCGCCTCAGACCCCGCGGCGCACCGGTGGCCCTGTTCGGTGGCGGTCATGTAGGCAAGGCGCTGGTGCGCATTTTGTCCACCTTGCCCTTTGAGGTGCGTTGGATCGACAGTCGCGACGAGATCTTCCCACTCGACGTGCCCGCGCAGGTGCACTGCGAGCATTCCGATCCGGTGCAGGCGGCGGTGCCCGAACTGTCGCCGGGCAGCAGGGTGCTGATCATGAGCTTCAGCCACGCGGAAGACCTGGACATCGTGCAGGCCTGCCTCAAGCGGCAGCGCCAGCGGGGTGACCTGACTTTCATCGGCCTGATCGGCAGCAGGACCAAGTGGGCGACCTTTGTGCACCGCCTGCGCGAGCGCGGCTTCAGTGAGCAGGAGTGCACGCAGGTCACGTGCCCCATCGGTCTGCCCGGCATTGACGGCAAGGCGCCCGAGGTGATTGCCGTGGCAGTGGCCGCCCAGTTGTTGCAACTGACGAACGAATCGACCTTGACGCCCGGTTGATCGCGGCGTCCGGTCAGCAAGGTCAGCCCCCTGCACCAGCTGCACTTGCAAGAGTGCATACACTTCGGTGCACAAAATGTGACCCACCCCGTGAGCGGGCTTGGGAGGAGGACGAAGACGATGGAGAGCTACCTGCTGGACTGGGCCAACCTGCTGTTGCGCTGGGTTCACGTCATCACGGCCATTGCCTGGATCGGCTCGTCCTTCTACTTCGTCTTTCTCGATAACAGCCTGATCAAACCCACCAGCCCGGACCTGCTGGAAAAGGGCGTGGACGGCGCCATGTGGGCGGTGCACGGCGGGGGCTTCTACAACCCCCAGAAGTACATGGTGGCGCCCAAGAAGATCCACACCAAGCTGCACTGGTTCTACTGGGAGGCCTATTCCACCTGGCTCACAGGCTTTGCCCTCTTCACGGTGATGTACCTGTGGAACGCAGGCACGTTTCTCGTGGACCGCAATTTGATCGACTGGGCCCCTGCCACGGCCGCGATTGCTGCCCTGGCTTTTCTGGCGGGTTTCTGGGTGGTCTATGACACGGTGTGCCGCACGCTGGGCTTTCGCGAGCATGGCGAGACGCTGGTGGGTGTGGTGATGATGGCGGTGGTGGGCGCGGCCGCCTGGGGCGCTTGCCAGTTGTTCCCCGGCCGTGCCGCCTTCCTGCTGGTGGGTGCCATGCTGGCCACAGCCATGAGCGCCAACGTGTTCTTTTGGATCATTCCTGGCCAACGCAAGGTGGTGGCGGCCATGACCAGCGGTCAGAAATTCGACGCCAAGGCCTTGGCCATTCACGGCAAGCGGGCCAAGCAGCGCAGCGTCCACAACACTTACTTCACGCTGCCAGTGCTGATCGCCATGCTGTCCAATCACTACGGCTGGCTGCACCAGGGGCCATGGAACTGGCTGGTGCTGATGGTGCTGATGCTGGCCGGCGCCTTGATCCGCCACAGCTTCGTGGCGCGTCACCGGGCGTTGACCGAGGGCCGCCGCGTGCCCTGGGAGTACGCCGGCGGCGGCGTGCTGCTGATCCTGGTTTTGGTGGTGGCCCTGCGCCCGGCGCCACTGCCTGCGGCAGCCTCGGCCCCGGGCGCCGGGGGTTCAGCAGCGGCGACCCCTCCCGCGCCGGCCGGTTACGCCGAGGTGCGCGCGGTCATGGACCAGCGTTGCACCGTGTGTCATGGCCTGCAGATGCAGCAGAAGAATGTGGCGCTGCACACGCCGGAGTTGTTGAAGCAGCATGCGCAGGCCGTGTACCAGCAGGTGGCCGTGCTCAAGCTCATGCCCTTCAACAACGCCACGCAGATCACGGACGCCGAGCGGGATCTTGTACGCCGCTGGTATGAGGCGGGTGCTCCCGTGCGCTGACCTCGCCCTCTTTGGGCTCAGAGCCCAGGGTGGCGGGCGACGGCCTCACGCTTGTTGCTGGTGCCCGTCAACAGGCTGCTGGCAAAGTGCGCGT
Organism: uncultured Rubrivivax sp.; assembly: GCA_964432385.1. GTDB lineage: Bacteria > Pseudomonadota > Gammaproteobacteria > Burkholderiales > Burkholderiaceae_C > Rubrivivax. The sequence continues at coordinate 1,721 of CAYSOD010000060.1, read as the reverse complement.
TTCAGGCCCCGGTGAGCTTCTGGTGCTCGCGCTCCTCTCCCGTGGGGTGGGGATTCTCTGGTGGGGGAGGCTCTCCCGAGCCTTTGGCGGCCTTGAGCGTGGCGATTTCGGCGCTCGTGGTCTTGAGCCGCTGCGACAACAAGCGTGCCATGTTCTTGAAGATCACGGCTTGGATGTCGGGCGAGTCCTCCAAGCGCTTGCCATGAAAGTACAGACTCACGCAAGGTTCCAGCGCCCGTACCCGCGCTGAACGGATCTTGACATCCAGCAAGGTCATCTCCCCGAAGGTGTCACCCGGCCCGAGTTGGCTGAGCTCGACCCAGCCCCCGGCGTACTTCTTTTCCACTGCGGCCTTGCCCATCATGAGCACGTAGAAGGAGTCACCGGATTCCCCCTCGTCGAAGAACAACCCGTTGGCGGGCTGTGACACCCTTTCGGCCTTGCCAAGCAAGCGTACCAAGGCGGTTCGCGGCATGCTCGAGAACAGCCTGACGTGGCTGGCCAGGCGCAGCAGCAAAGAGTCATTGGTATCGCTCATGGTGCAGTCGTTCGCTGACGCTGGCGGGTGTGGAGACTCAGACGCTTTCAGGTGATGGGTGCCGGATTGAAAAGCACGAGCTGATTGTGGAGCCGGTGCTGCTCGGCCCAGGTCTGGCGCCCGCTGGCCACCGCCAGCAAGAGATGAAAGAGCTTCCAGCCCATCTCCTCAACGGTGCACTGCCCATCGGCCACTTCGCCCGCATTGAGGTCCATCAGGTCATGCCAGCGTCGAGCCAGCTCGGTGCGGGTGGCCACCTTGACCACCGGGCACTCGGCCAGGCCGTACGGTGTGCCGCGGCCCGTGGTGAAGACGTGCACATTCATGCCGGCAGCCAACTGCAAGGTGCCGCAGATGAAGTCGCTGGCCGGCGTGGCGGCATAGATCAGGCCGCGCGTGGCAGCGCGCTCTCCGGGTGACAGCACGGCCGAGATGGGCATGGAACCGCTCTTGATGATGGAGCCCATTGCCTTCTCGACGATGTTGGACAGGCCTCCAGCCTTGTTGCCCGGCGTGGTGTTGGCGCTGCGGTCCACCTGGCCGCGCTGCAGGTAAGCGTCGTACCAGGCCATCTCGGCCACCATCTTCTGCGCCACCTCGGCGCTGGCGCAGCGCGCGGTGAGCGTTTCCACCGCGTCGCGCACCTCCGTGGTCTCGGAGAACATCACGGTGGCCCCGGCGCGCACCAGCAGGTCGGCGCACACGCCCACCGCCGGGTTGGCGGTCACGCCGCTGAAGGCATCGCTGCCGCCGCATTGAACGCCCACCACCAGCTCACTGGCAGGCACGGTCTCTCGCTGGCGTGCGTTGAGGCGCTGCAGGTGCTGCTCGGCCGTTGCCATGAGGGCGCTGATCATCGAGCCGAAGCCCACGTGCTGCGCGTCTTGAAGGCAGACGTGGGAGTAGGGGGGCTCTGGGCTCGCGGCTTGTGGCGCCGGTTCTCCGGCTACGCTGGTGTCTGCCTTCAGCACCCGCAGCGGCAAGCTGCCCGGCGGCAGCAGCCGCTCCGGCTGCAGCTTCTCGCAGCCCAGGCTCACCACCAGCACCTCGCCGCCGAAGTTCGGGTTCAGCGAGATGTGGCGCAGCGTGCGGATCGGAATGATGGCGTCCGGCGCATCGATGGCCACCCCGCAGCCGTAGCTGTGTTCGAGGCCGACGACATCGTCGACGTTCGGGTACTGCG
>CAYSOD010000059.1:0-13083 GCA_964432385.1 uncultured Rubrivivax sp. | reverse complement strand
GACGGACTTTCCCCAGGGCGATCACGACACGCTGATTTCCAGCATCACCCAGCGCCTGTGGCCCATGGGCGACGACACGGTGTTCATTCCGGGCCACGGGCCGGAGAGCACTTTCGGCCGCGAACGGCGCACCAACCCCTACGTGGGCGGGACCTGAGGCCCTGCCCGGCGGGCCGGGCTCGATGCCACGTTGCTTTCAGCCGGCGTCCCCAGCAAGGCCATCAGGACTTCGTGGCGACCCTTCATGTACTCGCGCGTCTCGGGCCACGTGCGCTGTGCCGCGATTTCAAGGGCGCTTCGGACCTGCGGGTCCGCCAACATGTCCCGCATGGGCCACAGGTAGGTCTTCAGGCCGAACGCGATCGCAGCAGTGCGCGGCAGCTTCACCAGCGTCTGGTGCTCGGATCGGATGAAGCCTTGTTCCAGCAGCCGTTCAGGCGTCATCGGTGGCACATCGTCCAGCGCATCGGCATGACGGAACAGCCTTGGCGACAGGTGGGGGCCCCAGTTTCGCCTCCAGACCACCCGGTCAGGTCGCATGGCATGAAACGCACGGTCTACCGATGTGGCGAGGTGAGCCTCGTACTGCGGCACCTCGCCTTGGTGGATCTCTCGCGTTGACCGGCCCAGCCGCGCCCGGTCCCGGCTCAACTGTCGGTCCCGTTCCCACTGCGCGCGCAGTCCCTCGTGAAGGGGCCCCGGGTCGGGCCGGTCGAAGCAACTGCGCAACGACCAGCCGTTTGGAAACAGCAGCGCGCCGCTCATCAGGCGATAGCTCACCTGGCCTTGCGCGCCCGCCTCTGCAGGCAGCATGAGCAGGAAATCCTCGGTGGCCAGCGCCGCCACGGCCACCATAGGCTGCGCGCCCTGCGGCCCGACGTCGACGACCACCCCGGTCAGGTGGCAAGTGACATGATCGCCTTGCTGGGTGAAGGCACGTGGATGTTCAGTCGTGAGCCACTGGACGACGCGGTCACGTAACTCGGTCTCGGCCAGCAAGACCGTCTCTGAATCCAGCCGGTCGACCACCCAGGTGCGCCGTGTCGCCAGCAGCGCCAAACGCTGCCTTATCTGCTCGGGGTAGGTGGAATCGATCCGCAGCCAGCTCGGGTCGCCCGCCGGATAGGCGTTCATCAGCACCGTCTGCGGAGGAGGCAGCAGGCGTTGCATGTGGTCGCCCGGCAGCGCGCGCACCTGTTCTGCATCCACCGGCACCGCATCCACCTGGATGCCATGCGGGGCGGTGGCTTCATGCACCATGGGCTCGGTCATGTGGTGACCTTGTCCATCAAGGGCATGAAGGTTGACGAGCCAGGGCAGGCGCTGGCGCCGTGAACGTCGCGACGCCTGCCCGCCGCCCCCATCAGTACTTGAAGCCCAGCCGGACCTCGTAGGTACGCGGAGCCCCGAAGCTCTCCACCACACCGCCAAAGATGTAGTCGGCGCGCATGGTGCGGTAGAGCTTGTCGGTGGCGTTCAACACCCCGGCCTGCACGTACCAGGCGTCTTTCGGAGCGGTCCATCGCACTGATCCGTTCACCAGACCATAGGCTTCGCCAGTCTTGTTGGTCTGGTCCAGCGTCAACGGGAAGATCACGCTGCTGCGGAAGTTGTACTCCAGATGGCTGCGCAGCCGGCCGCCGGCCACCGACGTGGTGTGGTCAAGCCACACGGAGCCGCTGGACTTGGGCGTCAGCGGCAGCGGCAGGCCGCTGAGGTTCTTGCGCGTGGACGGCGACACGTAGTTCAGCAACTCGCTGTCGATGTAGGCCGCCGAGAAGCCTGTGCTCAAGCCGGCGCCCAGTGCCAGATCGGCCCCGAGTTCGATGCCCTGCACCTTCGCCTTGGAAGCGTTGTTGACGCTGACGACAAAGTTGCCCGACACCGCGTCGAGCACGGCCGTGCGCAGTTGCAGGTCTTTGTAGTCGTAGTTGAAGGCCGACGCGTTGAGCGACAACTTGCCGCCCATGGAGGTGCTGCGCACGCCCACCTCGGTGGCGACGATGCTTTCAGGCTCGAACTTCTCGATCCCGCCGCGGCCGAAGTTGAAGCCGCCGCTCTTGAAGCCCTTGGACACGCCACCGTACGCCATCAGCCCCTTGGAGGGCGTCCATTGCAGTTGCGCCTTCGGGGTGAAGGATGAGAAGCTGACGTCCCCACTGAAGCTCGCCCCCGAGCGCCGGTTCGTGGCGTCGCCCTCCTTGTGGTCGCGGCTGTAGCGTGCGCCCAGCACGCCAGCCCACTCGCGTGAGAGTCGGTAGGTCAGCTGCCCGAACACGGCCTCGGAACGGCCCTTGCTGGCCACGGTCTGGCGCGCAAAGGCGCAGCTGCCCGGCGCGCCGCAGTTGACCGGTCCGTACAACAGCCAGTCCAGCGTTTCGGTACCCTTGTCGCGGTAGAGGAACACGCCCGCGGTCCACTCCAGAGGCCCGTTGCCCTGGCTGTAGAGCTGGAACTCTTGGGACAGGGATTTGACATCGGTGGTGGTGTCCTGCGTCTCCAACTGTGCGCCAGTCCAGTCGACGTCATTACGGTCGCCGCTCTTGAAGCTGGTGGATCCGGTGATGGACTTGAAGCCGACAGCGCCCAGATCCCAGTTGACGGTGGCCGCGAGCACGCGCGTCTTGCGTGAACTGGTGACCGGCGAATCGAGCCGGATGTTGCGGGCGTCGGTACGGTGGTCCTTCGCCGTCAGGCGGTAGTCCGGGTCGCCCAAGGAGTAGGGGTACAGCGGTCCTGTGACCGCGGTGTCGGTGGACACGCCATAACCGATGGTGCCCTTGTCGTCAGAGGCCTGGGCCAGCAAGGTGAGGTCGGCTTTCGAGCCGAGCGCAATGCGCACCTTGCCGCGGAAGGCCTGGAAGTCGTTGGTGTCCAGGCCTGAGCCGGTGCTCAGGTTGCGCGTGTAGCCATCGTCCTTGGTGTAGGCCACCGCGATACGTCCGGCCAAGTCTTGGGTGCCACCACCCGCAGCCAGCTGCGTGCGGCGCAACCCCAGCGAGCCGAAACCCACAAACCCTTCGCCGCCCGCCTGAGCCGAGGGTGCGCGCGTCACCACGTTGATGGCGCCACCCGTCGCGTTACGGCCGTACAGCGTTCCTTCCGGGCCCTTGAGCACTTCCACGCGCTGAAGGTCGAACAGTTCGGTCAACACCATGCTGGACCGTGGCAGGTAGACCCCATCGATGTGCACGGCGTTCGATGGGTCCGCACCGATGCTGCGGACGTTGTTGGAAACGCCGCGAATGGCCAGGTTGGTCTCGCGTCCGCCCGAGGACAAGCTCAGACCAGGCACCTTCTGCTGCAGGTCGGCCGCATTCACCAGGCCTGACCGCGCCAGGTCTTCAGCCGTCAGCGCGGTCACGGAGGCTGCGACTTCCTGGAGGCTCTGGCGCGCCTTCAGCGCTGTGACTTCCACGCGCTGGGCATTGCTGCCGTCAGCTGCGGCCTGGGCACTGCCGGTCGCCGCGGGCGCGGCCTGCTGGGCGCTGGCTGACCATGCGGCCAGCATGGCGATAGCCAGGACGACCTGGGAATGACGGGGACGGAGAGCGATTCGGACCATGTGCGTTTCTCCTTTCGTGGGCCACACAGTGTCTGCGAAAACTTTCCGTTAAGTCAAGCCAATATCTATTCTGGAAAACTCTGACCAGGTTACGAGCTCCGAATCGATGCAACATCGGGGCTTCACGAGCAAACAGCCGTAGACACAGAGGCGCCGAGAGCGCTATATTTCCATAACAGCAACAGTATTTCCACCAGTGACAAACATGGCAAATGAGAGCGTCGCAGCCGTCCAGTCGCTCGAGCAGCTCGACCGCGCATCCCTTCTGCACCCCTTCACCAGAGCCGACGACTTTGCGGCGGGTCGGGTACCGGGGCAACGCATCGTGCAAAGTGCTTCGGGCATCCGCGTCACGGACGCTCATGGCCGATCGGTGATCGATGGGATGTCGGGGATGTACTGCGTGAACGTGGGCTACGGCCGGCAGCAGATCGTCGACGCCATCGCGCAGCAGGCCGCCGAGCTGCCGTACTACCACATCTTCGCGGGCGCATCCCACCCGAAAGCCATCGTCCTGGCCGACAAGCTGCTGGAACTGACCGGCGGGCGCATGAAGCGCGCCTTCTTCGGCTTGTCCGGATCCGACGCCAACGAGACGCAGATCAAGCTCGTCTGGTACTACCACAACGTCATCGGCAAGCCGCAGAAGAAGAAGATCATCGCGCGCCAGCGGGGCTATCACGGCGCCACCACGATGACGGCCAGCCTGACCGGTTTGCCGAATTACCACAGCGGTTTCGATCTGCCCTTTGCGCTGGTCAAACACACCTTGGCGCCCGACGCCTTCTGGGCGCCGGAAACCGACCCGCAGGCGTTCTCGCAGCGCTGCGCCGATGAGCTCGAGCAGCTTATCCTGCAGGAAGGCCCTGAGACGGTGGGTGCGTTCATCGCCGAGCCCGTGGTCGGTTCAGGCGGCATCCTGCCGCCCCCGGCCGGCTACTGGGCCGCTATGCAGGCGGTGTTGCGCAAGTACGAGGTGTTGCTCATCGCTGACGAGGTGATCACCGCGTTCGGTCGCGTGGGTCACATGCTGGCTATCGACGGGTACGGCATCGAGCCGGACCTCCTGACGCTGGCCAAGGGCTTGAGCAGCGGCTACGCGCCGGTGTCCGCCTCCCTGGTCGGGCCAAAGGTCTGGCAGGCCTTGCAAGACGGCGCCAAGACCCACGGCTTCTTCGCGCACGGTTACACCTATTCGGCCCATCCGCTCGGCGCCGCCGCCGCCCTGGCCAACATCCGCATCATCGAAGAAGAAGGGCTGTGCGCCAACGCAGCCGAGGTCGGCGCCCATCTGCAGCAGCAATTGCGGCAGAGACTGGCCGGGCACCCCCTGGTGGGCGACGTCCGTGGCGCAGGTCTGCTTCAGGCCGTGGAGTTTGTGGCGGAGGGTCCGCCGAAGCGCCGGCTCGACCCGTCGCTCAAGTTCTCGGCGCAGGTGGCGTCACTGGCGATGGAAGAAGGACTGCTGGCCAGGCCTCTGCCCGTGAACGACATCGTGGGCATTTCGCCGCCGTTGATGCTGACGCGAAGCGATGCCGATCAGATCGCCGAGATGCTGCATCGCGCCATCTCCAGAGCCACGGAACGGTTGAGCGCCGCCCAGCGGCAGGGGGGCGTGTGATGGCAAGAGCCTATGAATTCATCACGCTGGACGTGTTCACGGACCGGCCGTTCGGAGGCAACCCCCTGGCGGTGTTCCCCGATGCACGAGGGCTTGACACCGCCACCATGCAGGCCCTGGCCGGCGAGTTCAACCTCAGCGAGACGACCTTCGTCTTGCCGCCCGAGGACACTGGTCACACCGCCAAGGTCCGGATCTTCACGCCATCGGCCGAGATCGGCTTCGCCGGGCATCCGAACATCGGCACCGCCTGGGTGCTGGCCATGCAGGGGCGGGACCAGCAGGGTCGCCTGGTTTTCGAAGGGGGCAGCGGGCCTGTGGACATCGACGTCGAGCGTGACGGCGATGAACTGAAGATCTGCAGATTGATGGCACCCCAGAGCCTGAAGCTCGGCGTTGCGCCCAGCGCCGCAGACCTGGCGCCCTGCGCCAGACTTGTCGCCGCCGACATCGGCCGCACCGACGTTGCGTCGGTGGGGCTGGATTGCGTGTGCGCCGAAGTCTCCTTGGAGGCGCTGGGACGCGCAGGACCGGATGCCTCAGCCTTCCGTGCCGTGGCAGATCGCTGGCTGGGGCCTCAAGGCCGCTTCCTGCTGTGTCTGTACGCGCGGGACGGAGACCAACTGCGGTCTCGCGTCTTCGGCCCGCTCTATGGAGTGACCGAGGATCCTGCCTGCGGCAGCGCCACGGCGGCGCTGGCGGGCCTGGTGCTGCAACGCGATGAGGCGACGAACAACCGCATCGTGATGCACATGGGCGCGGAGATCGGCCGTCCCAGCGTGCTGTATGCGGGCGCCCAAAGAGGCGACGACGGTGTGCGTGTGTGGCTGGCCGGGCAGTGCGTGGAGATGATGCGCGGCACCGTCACGGTCTAAGGCTTGGCGGGACTGCCGACCCTTGAAGGCCTGCGGGTCTTGGCGGGCTTGGCGGTCTTGGGAGTCTTGGGTTTGGTGGCCGGCGGAGGTGTACCGGCTACAGCCGCCTCTTGTGACGCTGGCGCACGCTGGACCTGGGGCTCAGCCACAGGCGGCGGGTATCCCGCCGCCGCGAGCGAAGCCGCATCGGAGCATACGGTCAGGACCCGGCACGGACCGTCGCCCACACGGAGGTAGGCGTGTCCCATGCTGCTGTCAAAGTACACCGAGTCGCCTGCCTGCAGCAGCACGGGTGCGTACAACTCGGTATGGAACAGCACCGCGCCTTCAAGCACGACCGAGAACTCTTCGCCACTGTGGCGCAGCAGCTCGCCAAACTCCTCCAGCGTACGCGCCTTGGGCTGGCCGAAGATGGGCACCATCTGCTTGTTGAGCAGCTCCGTGGCCGGGTAGACATGACCGTAGTTGGCTGTGTCGATGACACTGCCTTCGCCACTGCGGGAGACGCTGCGCCGACCGGAGAACCCACGCATTGATGCGGACGCCGCACCATGGGGAGCCGAACCCGCGGCAAAGAGTTGGCCAATGTCGATCGCCAGGCCCTTGCTGATGCGGGAGAGCTTGTCGTAGGTGAGCGACATCTTGTCGTTCTCCACCTTGGACAGCGTGGAAACCGACAGCCCTGTGCGCTCGCTCACATCGGCGAGCGTCCAGCCGCGCTGCTCTCGCAAGGCCCGGACCGCAGCACCGGGCCGGGCTGGCATGCTGCGTGGCTCTGGCTTGGATTCGCTCATGGGCGTGTTGAGATCGGGTGGTTGAAAGACGCCGGTGGATACGCGGGATCACAGGGGCTGGGTCGCTTCCTGCTCATTTTCTCTCCTCGGCCAGCCAGGCCTGGGCCAACCGCACCCATGCAGCTGCGCCAGTGGGTATCAGCGCATCGTTGAAGTCGAAACTGGGGTTGTGCAGCATGCAGGGGCCCAGCCCGTGGCCGGCACTCCGGTGGTCGCCTTCGCCGTTGCCGATCATGAAGTAGCACCCCGCCTTGGCCTGCAACATGAAGCTGAAGTCCTCGGCACTCATCGTCGGCTCGAACGGCCGCACGTTCCCGGCGCCCACCAAGTCACGCAGCACACGCTGCACGAAGGCGGTCTCGAAGGGATGGTTGGTGGTGGGCGGGCAATTGCACTTGAAGTGCATCTCGCAGCGCGCGCCGTGAGCGGCGCCTATGTGCTGGACCAGCTCACGCATGCGGGCCTCCACAAAGTCCCGCGCCTCGATCGAGAAGCAACGCACTGTGCCGCGCAGTTCGCAACTGTCGGGCAGCACGTTGAGCGCATCTCCGGCGTGCACCTGGGTGACCGACAGCACGACCGCCTCCGTCGGCTTGAGGTTGCGAGACACGATGGTCTGCAGCGCCGTGCCGATCTGGAAGGCCACCTGGATGGCGTCGACACCTTGATCCGGCATCGCCGCGTGCGCGCCCTTGCCGTGGACCACGATGCTGAACTCGTTGCATGAGGCCATCATCGGCCCCGGGCTGACCGCAAAGCTGCCCACCGGGAGGCCCGGCCAGTTGTGAGCGGCGAAGACGGCATCGACAGGAAAGCGCTCGAACAGGCCGTCCTCCATCATCGCCAGCGCGCCAGTGCCGCCTTCCTCGGCGGGCTGGAAGATCAGCACCACGGTGCCGTCGAACTCTGCGTGCAAGGCCAGGTGCCGCGCGGCGGCCAGCAGCATGGCGGTGTGCCCGTCGTGCCCACAGGCGTGCATGCGGCCGTCGTGGCGACTGGCATGCGCGAAGCGGTTGTGTTCCTGCAGCGGCAACGCGTCCATGTCGGCACGCAGTCCGATGGCTCGCTGGCCTTGGCCTCGGCGAATGACACCCACGACCCCGGTGCGGCCGATCCCACGGGTGACGGGTATCCCCCAACGCTCCAGCAGCCCGGCGACCCGCGAAGCCGTGCGCTCCTCAGCGAAGCAAAGTTCAGGATGCGCGTGCAGATCGCGCCGGATCGCGACGAACTCCGCCAGATGGGCTTCGATGTCGGCGATCACCGCGCAGCTTCCTCGAAGCCCGCCACCACATTCGCCACATTGGCCCCGAGCACCTCGAGCGCATAGCCCCCTTCCAGAACGAACAGCGTCGGTAGCCCGAGGGCGGCCAGACGTCGCCCGATGTCCACGTAGTGGCCGCTGTCGAGCGTGAAGCTGCCCGAGGGGTCGTCACGGTGTGTATCCACACCCAGCGACACCACCAGCGCTTGTGGGCCGTAGGAGGCGATGCGTTGGCAACAGACCTCCATCGCCTGGCGCCAGACCGGCCAGCCGCTGCCGGCCGGCAACGGGCAGTTGAGGTTGAAGCCTTCTCCCACACCCGCGCCGGTCTCATCGGCATAGCCGACGAAGTACGGATAGTCGTCCAGCGGGTCGGCGTGCACGGAACACACCTGCACGTCAGCACGTTCGTAGAAGATCTCTTGTGTGCCGTTGCCGTGGTGGTAGTCGATGTCCAGCACGGCCACACGCTGCATGCCGCTGTCGATGAAGGCTTGGGCGGCGACGGCGGCGTTGTTGAGGTAGCAATAGCCGGCCAGGCGTGCCGCACCGGCGTGGTGGCCGGGTGGGCGACACAGTGCCAAGGCCGAACGAGCCCCATCGCCAATGGCCTGCTGTGCCGTCAATGCCACCTGGGCAGACTCGTATGCAGCCTCCCAGGTACCGGCCATCAGCGGGGCGATCGCGTCACCCGCGAACCAACCGAGTTGCGCCACCACCGAGCCTGGCAAACGTGCCCCGACGTCGCCAGAGCGGCGACCATGAACCGGCCAGAACTGGGGCAGGGCCACCTCGGCTGACCGCTCGCGCGGCCAGCGGTCCCAGGCCGACCGCAGAAAGTCCAGGTAGTCAGCCTGGTGAACCCGTGCGATGGGGGCCAAGCCCGCGTCGCCCGCCAGTCTGAATGCATGCCGTCCCAGGGTTCGCAGCGCATCGAGTGCGAGGCCCACGCGGGCGGCTGCATCGAAGTGGGGTGGTTGCCCCGCACGTGCCATGGCCGAAGGAGGGTCGTACAGGCCGTGCGCTGCTCCATGGACGATCAACATGAACCGAATCTTTCAGGAGATGCTCAGGCTGCAGACTGTCTTTGCAGCGCATGCTTTGCGGCCAGGTGGCCGAAGATCATGGCCGGCCCCAGGGTGATGCCCGCCCCCGGGTAAGTGCCGCCCATGAAGCTGGCGGCGTCGTTGCCGGCCACGTACAGACCCTCGATAGGACAGCGCTGCGCATCCAGTGCGCGGGCGTGCTCATCAGTCTGCAGCCCGACGAAGCTGCCGATGTCGCCCGGCACCACCTTGACAGCGTAAAAGGGAGCGGCCTCGATGGGCGCCACGCAGGGGTTGGGTGTGTGGCCGCGGCTGCCGTTGAACCGCTCGTAGACGTCTGCGCCCTTGTTGAACTCTTCATCGATGCCTTGGCCCGCCCCGGCATTCAGCCGTGCCACCGTCTGCTTCAGGCCGGCTGCGTCGATGCCGCAAGCCTGCGCGAGCGCCTCGAGCGACTCGCCGCGCTTCAGGTAGCCACTGCGCACGAAAGAGCCGATGGGCAGGGGCCAGGGTGGCACGCGCCCCAGGCCGTACTGGCGGATGGCACGGCTGTCGCAGAGGACCCAGCTGCAGACTTCCGCGTCGTCACGGCAGGCGTTGATCATGGCCGGTACGAAGTCGTGATACGACAGGGACTCGCTGATGAAACGGCGCCCCCGCCGATCGACCGCGATGTAGCCCGCCTTGCCGCGGTCGTTGTAGTGCGGGAAGGGCACGTCGCTGCCATCGGCCTGCGGCACCAGCGACATCGGCGTCCAGGCCGCGGGGTGGTGCTGCGCCTCCTTCAGCGCGACGCCGGCCTGACTGGCGATCTGCAGGGCGTCGCCGGTGTTGGCCGACGGCGCCGCGGTGCGGTGGTTCTTGCCGGCAGCAACGTGAGCGTAGTAGCGCTCGCGCAGGGCATCGCTGGCCGGAAACCCTCCGCAGGCCAGCACCACGCCGGCACGCGCCCGAATCTCGTACGGTCCTTCAACCCCCTGCACCAGGGCACCCGCGACGCGGTCGCCCTCCAGCAGCAACTGCTTGACAGGCGTGTTCAGGCGCAAATCGACGCCCCGCTCGAAAGCGCTGAGCGCCAGCATGCCCACCAGCGCATTGCCGTTGGACAGCCGGGTGCTGCGCGGATGACCGCTGAGCCGGTCCTTCAGGTAGCGCAGGACCCTCTTGCCCACCACGACCCGGCTCTGCCAGGAGCCGGACATGCCGTAGTAGTGCACGAGATCCTCCCGGCCGACCATCATGCCCCCCAGGATCGTCGTGCTGGCCAGCGGGGGGCGCAGGTGAGCCATGCGCGCGCCCAGACGCCGCGCGTCGAACGGGTTGGCGCCCAGCGAGCGCCCGCCGCGTGAGGCGCCCTCAACACCCTGGTGATAGTCCGGCCACAGCGGGGAGAGGTGATAGCTGACGTGGGTGTGGTCCTCGAACCAGGCGAAGATGTCTGCGGCCTGCTGCACATAGGCCTGCGCCTTGGGCTCGTCGAGAAAGGGCTCGCCCTCACCGCGCAGGTATTGCAGCGCCGAACCCGGGTCATCCTGGATGCCCGCCGCCCGGGCCTGGCGGCTGCCCGGTATCCACACCAGGCCTGCCGAGAAGCAGGACGTTCCGCCAAACACGGGGGCCTTTTCCACCAGGATCACCCGAGCCCCCTGGTGAGCCGCCGTCACGGCCGCCGACAGGCCTGCAGCGCCTGAACCCGCCACAAATACATCGCACTCGATCTTCATTTCCGTCCGTTCCTCAAAGACACCAAAACGTCCGCTCTCAGCGAGTGGTCAGACGAGACCTTGCGCCGACGATGGCCGGGCCAGGCGGCGGCGCAGCAGCCAGGCACAAGCCAGCGTCGCCGATCCAGAGACCAGCAGCACCACCAGCAGACTGGTGGACAAGGCTTGGCCAACGCCACCCAGCTGCTGGTTGAGTGCGGCCACGGACGTGGGGCCCAACCCCATGCCGAACCCGATGGACATGCACAAAGACAAGGCAGCGGCAATGCCTCGGGTGCGCCCGCTGACCTGGTCCTGCAAGGCCGAGGCACAGCCCACGTAGGCGGCATTGGCGGCCACTTGCCAGCAAGCGAAGGCCGCCACGGCGGCCCAGCCACCGGGCACCAGCAGCAGGCAGGCCGACAGCAACATGGCCACCGCCGCGCGGACCACCGTGTCGACGCGCCCCGTCAGCGGTGCACGCAGATGTGCGCGGTCGCACAGCACACCGCCCAGCCATCCCCCGGTCACCCCCGCGATCAGCATGCAGGCTCCCAGGACAGAGCCTGCATCAGCCACGCTGAACCCGTGCGTGCGCGTCAGCAGCGCGGTGGCCCAGATGCTGAATCCGAAGTCGGCCAGCGCCACGGTCGCCCCTGCCAGCATCACCAGCGCGATGCGGTCGCGCAGAGCCCAGAGTTCTTGTGCCCGGCCGCCGAGGTGCTCGGCCACAGCCACCGCCCGGCGCCGGGGCTCCGGAAAGGCCAGGATCGCAGGCACGAGGAGAAAGCCGCTCGCCCCCATCAAGACCACCACTTGGCGCCACGGCGCGAGGTCTCCCACCCAGGGCAAGCCAGCGTACTGACCCGCTGCGGCTGCTTCCAACATGCGCCCACCCGCGGCGAAGGCCAGCGCGCTGCCCAGCGTGGCGCCGAAAAACGAGACGGCAATCGCGCGGCCGCGCCGCTCCGGGCGGAAGTAGTCGCACAGCATCGACACGCTCGCAGGCCCCAGCGCCGCCTCGCCAAGCCCCACCATCGCCCGGCTCGCGAGCAGCCCCGTGTAGCTTGTGGACAGACCGAAGAGCACCGTGCCCACGGTCCAGATGGCCACCCCCAGCACCACCAGGTTGCGGCGATGAACCCGGTCTGCCAGCAAGCCACAGACCAGAGAAGCCCCGCAATAAAGCAGCGCAAAGGCCGTGCCCTGCAGCAGGCTGAACTGGACATCGCTGATGCCCATCTCGCGCTTGATGGGGTCCACGAGCACCGAGGGCACATAGCGATGCACGAAGGAAAACGTGGCCGCCACCAGCATCACCAGCAGGAAGGCCTGTGCGACCGCCATCCGCGGCCATGGCGGCTCGGCGGGGTCTTGTGTCACCGAGGTGGCGCCTGACATCGCTGTCCTTATGCCGTTGCTCTTGTCTGCTTGATTTTCCATTTCAGCAACTAGCTTGACACAATGAAAAAGAACGGTCAAGCTCAATCCCCACGGGACAGCCCGCGATGTCGTCGACGATGAAACTCTTCCTGGCCGGCCTGCTGGCAGAAAACAACTCGTACTCACCGATCCCCACCGGGCTGGGCGCGTTCGAGGCTGAAGGCATCCGGCGGGGCCCCATCAACGGCATCGACCCCGGCGGCTACCTCAGTGCCATTGAGACGGTACGCGGCGTAGCTTCACGGCAAGGATGGGAGGTGGTCGAAGGTTTGTTCGCCGCTGCGGTGCCCCTGGGCCCGATTCGGCAGCCGGTGTATGAGCAGTTGCGCGACGAATTGCTGAACGACCTGCGTGCCGCGATGCCCGTGCAAGCCGTGATGCTGATGCTCCACGGCGCCATGACGGCCGAAGACTGCCTGGACTGCGAAGGCGACCTGCTCGAAAGGGCGCGTGCCATCGTGGGGCCGGACGTGCCCATCGGCGTGGAGCTGGACCTGCACGCTCACGTCACCCAGCGCATGACCCGGCACGCCACGCTGATGGTGGCGTACAAGGCCTACCCGCATACCGACATCGACGAGCGCGCTGCCGAAGTTGCACAACTGACTCTTGACGCCGCACAGGGCCGCATCCGCCCTACAACGGCCGTCTGGGACTGCCGCATGGCGGGCAGCTGGCCCACCACGCGGGAACCGTTGAAGAGCTTCGTGCGCGACATGCAGGCACTGGAAGGCCGCCAGGGCGTGCTTTCGGTGTCGCACGCGCATGGCTT